>NZ_JBQCWZ010000018.1:0-42308 GCF_051956895.1 Neisseria sp. P0021.S006 | reverse complement strand
GTTGCAGGGCTTCTTTGTGGCTGTTCAGGTTAGGTGCGAAACCGCCTTCGTCGCCCACGGTAGTTGGGAAGCCTTTGGCATCACACAGTTTTTTCAGTGCGTGGAAAATTTCGGCGCCGCAACGCAGAGCTTCGCGGAAAGATTTTGCGCCGACAGGCATGATCATGAATTCTTGGATGTTCAGGCTGTTGTTGGCATGTTCGCCGCCGTTGATTACGTTCATCATCGGAACAGGCAGAGCCATTGGGCCTGCGCCGCCCAAGTAACGGTACAGCGGCAGGCCTGAATCTTCAGCGGCTGCGCGTGCTACGGCCATGGAAACGGCCAAAGTGGCGTTGGCACCTAAGTTGCCTTTGTTTTCAGTACCGTCCAATTCGATCATGATTTGGTCGATATAAGATTGTTCGTTGGCATCGATACCGATGAGGGCTTGCGCGATTTGGTTATTGACGTGGTCAACGGCTTTCAATACGCCTTTGCCCAAGTAACGGGATTTGTCGCCGTCACGCAGTTCCAAAGCTTCTTTTTGGCCGGTTGATGCGCCGCTTGGTACGGCTGCGCGTCCCATAACGCCGGATTCCAACAATACGTCACACTCTACAGTAGGGTTGCCGCGAGAGTCTAAGATTTCGCGTGCAAAAATATCAACGATTGCGCTCATGAATATCTCCAAATAGGATGGTAAAAGAAAAGTAGCTTTGTTACGCTTCAGACGGCCTTGAGGATGATTGCCAAAGTCTGATGAATGCAGACATTATACCGTCTTTGCCAGGTATGGCATCGGAGTCAGTATGAAACCGACTGTAAGTTTGTTTCACGTCAATATCGCTCAAACAAACATAAGCCGTATAGTGTAACATTTTTTACCCTTTTTAGGGTGAAAAGCTGATTAAATAAGGCATAAGGCCGTCTGAAAACCAGATTAGCCCTCGCCCAAAATCATCGAGCCTACACCGTCATCGGTCAGCACTTCCAAGAGCAGGGCGTTGGGAACGCGGCCGTCTATGATATGCGTAGCTTTGACGCCGCTTTTGGCGGCTTCGACGGCAGAGGCAATTTTAGGCAGCATGCCGCCGTACAGCGTACCGTCTTCAATCAGTTCGTCAATGCGGCTTGGCGTCAGGGTAGTCAATAATTTGCCTTCTTTATCCAGTACGCCGGGGATATTGGTCATCATCAGCAGTTTTTCGGCTTGAAGTTTTTCCGCCAGTTTACCGGCAACCAAGTCGGCATTGATGTTGAACGCTTCGCCGTTTTGGCCTACGCCGATGGGTGCAATGACAGGAATGCAGCCGCGCTCAACCAAGCCTTCCACCAAACGGGTATCGATGTCGGCCACTGTGCCGACTTGGCCGATGTCCACGCCTTTTTGTTCAGGCGTGTCGATCAGGAGTTTTTCCGCTTTGATGAAGTGGTTGTCCCGGCCGGTAATGCCGACGGCGCGACCGCCGAAGGTGGTAATCATGGAAACGATTTCTTTATTGACGTGTCCGCCCAAAACCATTTCCACGATGTCCATGGTTTCGCTGTCGGTCACGCGCATGCCTTGAACAAATTCTCCTTTTTTGCCGACTTTTTCCAACATTTCATTGATTTGCGGGCCGCCGCCGTGAACGATGACGGGATGCAGGCCGATCAGTTTGAGCAGGACGACATCGCGTGCGAAGCCCTCCTTTAAGGCCGACTCGGTCATGGCGTTGCCGCCGTATTTGATGACGATGATGGAGCCGGAAAAACGGCGGATATAAGGTAAAGATTCGGCAAGGACGCGAGCTTTGATCGCAGAGGAGACAGATTGTTGCTGAGTCATGGTTTCAACCTTGTTTCATGATTTCGGCCTTTATCTTAATCCCAAAGGCCGTCTGAAACAATATTTCCAAGCGCTTGAAATCCTGTTAAATCAGTTAAATGGTTGAAACCAGCCTCATGCAAACGGTAAAATGACGGTTTGCTTCGGCCTCTTTGCCGATTACTAAGGATACCCATGATGAAAATCAGCACCCAATTCGATGCCGGTTCGGTCGTTGTCAAAGATTTGAGCAACCCTGCCGATATCCGTCTCGCCCTGCGTCCCGACAATGCTTCGGAGTTTGCCCAATGGTTTTACTTCCGTTTGCAGGGTGCGGCCTATCAAAACTGCGTGATGCATTTTGAAAATGCGGAGGACGCTGCGTATCCTTTGGGCTGGGAGGACTATCAGGCTTGCGCTTCTTACGACCGCCAAAATTGGTTCCGCGTGCCAACCAGCTACGAAAACGGCGTGTTGACCATCAACCATACACCTTTGTCCAACAGCGTTTACTACGCCTATTTCGAGCCTTATTCCAACGAGCAGCATTTGAACCTTTTGGGCGATGCGCAGGGTAGCGGTTTGTGCCGTATCGACGACTTGGGCAGCACTGTTCAAGGCCGTGATATTAATCTTTTGACCATCGGCAACCAAGTCGAAAGCGACATGAAAGTCTGGATTATCGCCCGTCAACATCCGGGCGAAACCATGGCAGAATGGTTTGTCGAAGGTTTGCTGGGCCGCCTGCTTGATCCGCAAGATCCGACCGCGCGCATGCTGCTTGACCGTGCGACTTTCTACATCGTGCCAAACATGAATCCGGACGGTTCGGTATTGGGCAATTTGCGCACCAATGCCGCCGGCGCCAACCTCAACCGCGAATGGGAAAACCCGACTTTGGAGCGAAGCCCCGAAGTTTTTACCGTCCGCGAAAAAATGATGGAAACCGGCGTGGATTTGTTCTTGGATATTCACGGCGATGAAGGTCTGCCGTTTGTCTTTGTGGCCGGTACCGAAGGCGTGCCGAACTACAACGAGCGCATCGAAGCCTTGGAAGACCAATTCAAACTCGCGTTGCTCAATGCCAGCCCCGATTTCCAAGACGATTACGGCTATGACAAAGATGCGCCGGGTCAGGCGAACATGACTTTGGCGACCAACTGGGTCGGCAATCATTTCAACTGCCTTGCCTATACTTTGGAAATGCCGTTTAAAGACAATGCCAATCTGCCGGACGACGATTTCGGCTGGAACGGCCAACGCTCGCTGCGCTTGGGTGAGGCCATGTTGTCTGCTATTTTGAATGTGGTTAGCGATTTGCGTTAAACCGTCCGACACTGCATACAGGCCGTCTGAAAGTTCAGGCTTTCAGACGGCCTTTGAGATAAGGAACACACATTATGATGATACATCCCCAGTTTGATCCGGTGCTGATCAGCATCGGCCCGCTTGCCATCCGCTGGTATGCCTTGAGCTATATTGTCGGCTTTATCCTGTTTACGATTTTGGGCCGCCGCCGTATCGCGCAGGGCAATTCTGTGTTTACCAAAGAAACACTCGACGATTTCCTGACTTGGGGTATCTTGGGCGTCATCTTGGGCGGCCGTATCGGCTACGTTTTGTTTTATAAATTTTCCGACTATTTGGTCAACCCGTTGGATATTTTCAAAGTGTGGGAAGGCGGCATGTCGTTTCACGGCGGCTTCTTGGGTGTGGTCGTTGCCATGTGGCTGTTTGGCCGCAAGCACAACATCAGTATCTTGAAATTGATGGATACCGTTGCGCCGCTCGTGCCGCTGGGCTTGGCTTCCGGCCGTATCGGCAACTTTATCAACGGCGAACTTTGGGGACGCGTGACCGAACTCAATGCTTTCTGGGCGATGGGTTTTCCGCAAGCGCGTTACGAAGATGCGGAAGCCGCGGCGCACAATCCTTTGTGGGCAGAATGGCTGCAACAATACGGCATGCTGCCGCGCCATCCGTCTCAGCTTTACCAGTTTGCCCTTGAAGGCATTTGCCTGTTTGTCATTGTTTGGATTTTCTCGAAAAAACCACGTCCGGCCGGACAAACGGCAGCATTGTTCTTGGGCGGTTACGGATTGTTCCGCTTCATCGCCGAATTTGCCCGTCAGCCTGACGACTATCTCGGCCTGTTGACTTTGGGCTTGTCCATGGGTCAATGGTTGAGCGTGCCGATGATTGTATTGGGCGTGATTGGTTTCGTTTGGTTTGGCCGTAAAAACAATGTTGCCAAAGCGTAAATGAAACAAGAATAAAGGCCGTCTGAAAAGGTTTTCAGACGGCCTTTTTATGGCTTCAAGCAAACGGATTTTGGGTTTAACCGAAAAAGCCCATTTTGACTTGAATGAGTTTTTCCAACTCCGGCAGGACGCGGCGGCGTGAGACGAAGAAGATAATGTGGTCGCCGTCTTGGAGGATGGTTTCGGTGTGGTGTCCCATGATGACTTCGCCGGTTGCGCCGCGGACGATGGCGGCGATGTAGCAGTCGCTCGGCCATTTGATGCCGCTGATGCGGCGGCCGACGATGGCAGAAGTGTTTTTGTCGCCGTGTACCACCACTTCGATGGCTTCGGCCGTGCCGCGGCGCAGAGGGTGGACGGCAACGATGTCGCCGCGGCGGATGTGGGCGAGGATGGAGCCGATGGTAATCAAATGGGGGGAAACGACGATATCGATTTTGTTGCCTTCGAGCAAATCGACGTAGCTTGAGCGGTTGACGATGGTAATCACGCGTTTGGCACCAAGGTTTTTCGCCAACAGGCTGGACATGATGTTGTTTTCGTCGTCGTTGGTCAGCGCGCAGAAGACGTCGATTTCGTCGATGTATTCT
Source organism: Neisseria sp. P0021.S006 (assembly GCF_051956895.1). NCBI lineage: Bacteria > Pseudomonadati > Pseudomonadota > Betaproteobacteria > Neisseriales > Neisseriaceae > Neisseria > Neisseria sp. P0021.S006. The sequence goes on along the minus strand of NZ_JBQCWZ010000018.1, from coordinate 37,668 downwards.
TCGTCCAGCAGGGTTTCGTCGGTGGCGGAACCTTGCAGGACGAGGGTGTTGTCCAGATTTTCGGCCAGCCATTCGGCACGGTGGGGTTTGTATTCGATGATTTTGATGTCGTATTTGGACTCGAGCTGTTTGGCGAGGCGGTAGCCGATGTTGCCTCCGCCGGCGATCATGATGCGGCGGGTGCGCGCTTCTTTCGGACGCAATTCGCGCATGATGGCTTCCACGCTGTTGATGTCGGCGGCAAACAGGACTTCATCGCCTTCGATGATGACGGTTTGCGGGGTGGGGACGATCAGGCGGTTGTTGCGGTAGATGGCGCAGATTTGGCAGTCCACGCCTTCGAGCAGGTGTTGGTTGATGTCGGCAATTTCACGGCCGATCAGCAAACCGCCTTTGCGGGCTTGAACAATCACCATGCGCACTTTATCGTTGGCAAAACTGAGTACCTGCAATGAGCTGGTGTAGTTGAGCAGGCCGACGAGTTGTTCGGTAACCAGTTGTTCGGGGCTGATGGTTTCGGTAATGCCGAAGATGTTGAGGCTGCCTTCTTCGGGGTTGTCGCTGCCGGCAACCGGATATTCGAGGTATTCGCTTGAGCGCACGCGTGCGATGCGGCTGGGGATGTTGAATAGGTCGGCGGCGATTTTGGAGGCGACAATGTTGGTTTCGTCGCTGCGTGTCAGGGCAAGCAGGAGGTCGGAGTCTGCCGCGCCTGCCTGTTCGAGGGTAAAGGGCGATGCGCCGTTGCCGACGATGGTTTGGACATCGAGGCGGCTGCTGATGCGGTTGAGCGCTTTTTCGTCGATGTCGATGATGGTAACGTCGTTGCTGGGAACGGAGGCAAGGTTTTGGGCGACGGTCGAGCCGACTTGGCCGCTGCCGAGGATGAGTATTTTCACGGTAATTGAGTGTGTTCGGTAAAAATGAAATTGTAACAAAAGGCCGTCTGAAATTGGAGTTTTCAGACGGCCTGAGTTTTAAATAAGCCAGAAGGTTACCAGTAGCCCAAAACTTTCCACCACAAGATACCGACAGTGCCGAAAATCAGGATTTCGAGCACGCTCATGATGAAGCCGGCTTTCCACCATTCGGTCATGGTTACATAGTTGGAGCAGTAAATGACAGGTGCAGAACCGGTAGCGTAGTGGGTCAGCGACATCATGATGCCGGTAGCGGCTGCCATAATCAGGGCAAACAGCATCGGTGGTGCGCCCAAGGCCAAGCCTGCGCCGTAGAATGCGCCGAACATGGCGGTAACGTGTGCCGTACCGCTGGCGAAAACGTAGTGGGCGTAGAGGTAGGCCAGCATCAACAGGGCACAACCGGCTTCCCAACCCAAACCCATGTGGGCGATACCGCCTTGCATGGAGTCGGACAACCAACTGATGAGGCCCAGTTTGTTGAGGAAGTTTGCCATCATCACCAAGGCAGCAAACCAAACAATGGTATCCCACGCGCTTTTTTCTTTCAGCGCGTCGTCCCAAGTCAGTACGCCGGTCAACAGGCACAGGCTCAAGCCGAGGAAGGTGGTGGCAGTAGCGTCCACTTTCACGCCAAACAGCATCTCAGGAATACCCGCCCACAACAGCAGCAGAACCAGGAAAATACCGAGCATGATTTTTTCTTCACGCTTCATCGGTCCCATTTGGGTCAAATGCTCTTTTGCCAATGCAGTGGCGTTAGGGGTTTGTTTGATTTCAGGCGGATACAGGAAATACAGCACCAGCGGCATCAGTAGCATAGCAAGCAGGCCGGGTACGATCATTGCCAAGAACCAAGTACCCCAAGAGAGTTGGATTTGTGAATTGGTGGCTTTGGCAACCAATTCGACCACCAGTGGATTAGGTGCGGTGGCGGTGATAAAAATCAGACAGGTAATTACATTGGAGTGGAAGTTGACCAGTGAAAGGTATTTACCGATTTTGCCTTCCGTACCCTTTTCAGGGTCGGAGTCGAAGCTCAAGGCAATGGATTTCATAATCGGATGTACGATGGCACCGCCGCGCGCGGTATTACTCGGCGTTACCGGACCGATGACCAAGTCGGCAAGCGCTAAGCTGTAACCTACGCCCAGCGTGCGTTTGCCGAAGAGGGAAATCAAGAGGTAGCCGATACGCATACCCAAGCCGGTTTTCAACAGGCCACGCGAGATGATGATGGCGATACCGATCATCCAGATGAGTGAGTTGTTGAGGCTGCTCAAAGCGTCTTTGGTTGCGTCGGCGGCTTTTTCATTGGTCACGCCGGTCAGTGCAACCAAGGTAATGCCCAAAATCGCCATGGCGCCGATAGGCATGGCTTTGCCGATGATGCCGGCAATGATGCCGACAAACAATGCCAAAAGATGCCATGCGTCAGGCGATACGCCTTGAGGAACGGGGATAACGAACCAGATAAGCAGCGTCAGCACAAGTGCGACCGCAGCAGGAATTGGCTTGAAGCCCATTTTGAATCTCCTAATTTGAGGATTAAAGTATTGGGAAATCTGTTTTCAGACGGCCTGAGTGTCGCTTAAGCCTGTCTGAACGTATTTTGGTAGGTTCGGAAGGTATTTTTCTTATTGGGTTTCTCTTCCATCTTGGAAAGAAGAGAATGGGAGTCGGGTATCGTTTTTCAGACGGCCTTTATAGTAACAGGCCGTCTGAAAACAACGCCGTTTTACTCCTGTTCTTGCGGCAGGCCGTACTCTTCGGGGAAGGTACGCAGCGAGCTTTGCAACACGGTAACTGCGCCGTCAATCAAACCGCAACGGCCGCTTCGTGGCAACAGTTGGCACAGGCTTTGCAGGGCGCGCAGGTCGTCGGAAGTGCCGATACCGGTGTCCACGCGGTTGAGCAGGCGGGAAAGCTGGAATGTGCCGCCTTTGCAAGGCGGGCATTGACCGCATGAGTTGGAAGCGAAAAATTCCACATACTCGGCCACTTTGCGCACCACGCTGGTGCCTTCGGAAATCACAATCATCGCGCCGGTACCGAGGCTGGATTTGCGTTCGCGTACGGACACGAAGTCCAAAGGCACATCCAAATCTTTTACGGTCAAAAGCGTGTTTGACGGGCCGCCGGTAAATACGGCTTTAAACGTACGGCCTTCGAGCATACCGCCGCCGTGATCGTAAATCAGCGATTGCAAGGTCGTGCCCATTGGCAGTTCGTACAGGCCCGGATTCAATACGTCGCCGGAGAGAGAGTAGAGTTTTGTACCGGCCGCATCGCCCAAACCCAAAGATTTGTACCATTCCGCGCCTTTGGCAAGGATTTGCGGAATATTGGCGAAGGTTTCGGTATTGTTGATAAGGGTCGGCTCACCGTTGACACCGCTTTCGGCGGGGAAAGGCGGCTTGCGGCGGGGGAAGGGGAAACCGCCCTCCAGCCATGAAATTACGGCAGTTTCTTCGCCGCCGATATAACGGCCTGAAGTTTCAACCAGTTGCAAGTCCAAAGGTTTACCCAAGTAGTTTTCGATGCGGATAAACAAATCGCTGTTTTTCCATTGCTCGATGGCCGGTGTGATGGAAGCGATGGATTCGGTTTGATGAGGGTTGACGTACAAAATTGCTTTATTGGCACGGCAGGCAACGGCGGCAATCAGGACGCCTTCGATGACTTGGTGCGGCGTATTTGCCAGCAGTACGCGGTCTTTAAATGTACCCGGTTCGTCTTCGTTGGCATTACAGACGACGTATTTGTCGCCATTTTTGCTTTGGGCGGCAACGGCGGCCTCCCATTTGCGCCAAGTCGGGAAACCTGCACCGCCCATACCGCAAAGATTGGCATCTTGCAGTTTGGAAACAATGCTTTGAGGATCGGCAAGCGCAGCCAGCAGGCCTTCGCCGCCGCCGACTTTGCGCCACGCGGCTAAATCTGCGCCGACTTGGCGGGAAGGATGCAGTAAGTTTTGATTGGCTTGATTCATGATTGTTGCTCCTGCAAACCGGCGTGTTCGCGCAAATCGAATTTGCCGTAGTCGGGATATAAAACGGGGGCTTTGATGTCGCTGGTCAGGCCGGCCCGGGTCATTTCGCGTTGCAGGTCGTGGACGTGTCCGACACCGCCGCGTACTTTTTTCAGCGGCAGGCCGCAATTTGCCGCGGCTTTACCGGCACGGCGACCGAAGCTGATGATGTCCAAAAGTGCATTGCCCATCAGACGGTTGCGGCCGTGAATGCCGCTGGTTACTTCGCCGGCGCAATAGAGGCCTTCGACGCAGGTCGCGCCGTTGCCGTTGATTTCGATACCGCCGTTTTGATAGTGCAGGGTCGGATGAATCATGACCGGCTCAACAGCAGGGTCGATGCCGCATTTGTGGGCAACATGGCCGAGTGTTACTAGACGGTTCAATACGTCAGGGTCGTTAGCAATCAGGCGCGGGGTGTCGAGGAACACGCCGACTTGACCATCGCGTACCACGCCGCGGCCTTCGCGGCATTCGCGCAGAATCGCAGCGGCAACAACGTCGCGCGGTTGCAATTCGTCAACGAAACGTTCGCCCAAACCGTTGACCAGCTTGGTGCCTGCGGAGCGCACGGCTTCGGAAATCAGCGCGCCTGCCAAGTGCGGAGGGTGGGCAACACCGGTCGGGTGGTATTGGAAAGAATCGACATCGCGCAGTTTGGCACCGATACGGTAAGCCATTACCAGGCCGTCTGCAGTCGCGCCATAGTGGTTGGAAGTGGCAAAACCCTGCAAATGCAGGCGTCCGCTGCCGCCGGTTGCCAATACCACGGCTTTGGCGTGAACCAACACCAAAGAGCGTTTTTCCAAATCGTACAAAATCGCGCCGACGCAGCGGCCGTGTTCGTCCGACAATAATTCGATGGCGGGGTGGCGGTTGAGCTGGGTGATGTTTTCGTCGAGTTCGACAGCCTCGCGCAGTACGCGCATCATTTCGAGGCCGGTAAAGTCGCGGTAGCTCAGGATGCGCGGTACGGTCGTACCGCCTGCGCGTTTGCGGCTCAACATGCCGTTGCTGTCCGCGCCTTTGGCAAGGTCGAAGGTCATGCCCAAGCCAATCAGCCAGCGGATGGCGGACGGCGCATCGGTAACCATTTGTGCCACCAATTCTTTTTTGCCGACGTTGTGGCCGCCTTTGATGGTGTCGTCAAAGTGTTGTTGCAGGCTGTCTTCTGCGCCGACCGCTGCTTGAATGCCGCCTTCGGCCATCACGGTATTGCTGTCGCCGATACGCAGTTTGTTCGCCATGATGACGCGTGCGCCGGCTTCAGTCGCAGACAATGCCGCTGCCGCGCCCGCACCGCCGCCGCCAATAACCAGCACGTCAGTGTTCAAATGTTCCGCGCCCGACAAATCATAGTCGTCAATCAGTGGATGACTGATCAGCAGTTTCGCCAAATCAGGATGGCAGTAATCGCCTTGGTTTGGACCGATAGGTAGTTTCACACGCGCATTTGCCTGATAGTCAGGGTGAAATTGGCTCAGTAATTCGTTCTTTTCAGGTAAATCGCCACGCAGCTCCAATGAGGACGCACGCAGGTTGGCAAGGGCGGTTTCGTAGTCTATGCCTTGGATTTTGTTAACCATTACACTGACTCCTCTTCAAATTCGACTTTCATTTTGCCGCTGTCGATTTCGCGTAGGCGGCGCATCAAATCCACAGGGCGCAACGTACGCGCCGCTTTCATACGGCGGGCGAACAGGCCCAAGTGGTTCGGACGGATGTGTTCTGGGCAGGAGAGGGTGCAGAGGTTGCACATCACGCATTGGTCAAAGGTCAGCGCAGCTGCGCCGAAATCGCCGGAAACTACCTGCGCTACGCCGTTTTCTACTTGCAAACCTTTAGGACAGGCGCGATTGCAGCCGCCGCAATGACGGCAGTTTTGCGCTTCTGGGAAGGCTTTGGCGGTATCGTCCAACCAGTTCCAGCCGTCACCAATTTCCCCGACGTCGTAATATTGGATATGCTCGGGAATAAAGTAGTCCAAGAAGCTGATATGCATGCCTTCTTCAACTTTAGTCTCGCATGCCAGTGCGGTGGTTACTTCGCGCTCGCCTTCTTTACGAATCATGCAGCGGCAGGAACCGCATACGCCTTGACCCATACAGCCGACATTGGCAGTAATCGCATTGCCTGAACGGGCATAGGCTTGGATGATTGACGAGTCGGCGGAAGCTTTGACTTCATGGCCGTCTATGGTCAGGGTTAACAAATTTTCACTCATGGTTTGTTCCTGTGAAATTGGAAGTTGGAATAGTGGGTAATTTGATTAATTGTATTTTTATTACATTTATTGCGTATGAGGAAAATATCCAAGTGATTTACTCGGAAATTCTTTTAAAATCAATGTTTATCTTTATGAGTCGAAGTGTATCAGAATTTAGTGGTTTTGATGATAGGGGTAACCTAAGGTTTTATAGAAGGAGGATTGCAAACAAAATATGCCTATTATTTAGACAAATTTATTACAACAACTTGATTTTAAAAGTAAAATAAAATTACTTTTTTATTATAAATTTTAAAATATTCGTATATTTACTAGTAAAAATCATTATTATATGTTAGACAATTTTACATAGATTGTTGTATATATTGAATAATATTCTTATAGGTAAGTAAGTGAAAAGATTGTTATAAAATTTCAGAAAATTAAATGAGTTTGATATCAGTCAAGAAGATTGAGGGAGAAAATGACACAGATTTTACAATTGTGTATCGTATTGGAAAATAAGAAAGGCCGTCTGAAATTTAGGTAGTTTCCTTTTAAATACAAGCTACTAAATTTCTTTCTCAGATACTTAAAGCAAACATTTTCAGACGGACTTGTAATTAGAATATCATTTAAAAATAATGTAATTTTATTTCTGTGTAAGTGAATGGTCAGTGGATATATATTATCAATAACCAAGTGATTTAATACGATATTAAATTCTATTTAAATCAATAAGGTATGAAAATGATATTGTCTGAATTATTCATTTGAAAGCACTATTACACTATTGAAGGCCGTCTGAAAAAATCGGTCTCTTAAAAAATAAACAAACCCTTCCTACCATGACTCCCGAAAAGGAACACAATCATGACCGTCATCAAGCAAGAAGACTTTATCCAAAGTATTTTCGATGCTTTCCAATTCATCAGCTACTACCATCCTAAAGACTACATTCAGGCTTTGTATAAGGCTTATCAAAAAGAAGAAAACCCTGCCGCCAAAGATGCGATGGCGCAGATTTTGGTCAATAGCCGTATGTGTGCTGAAGGCCATCGTCCGATTTGTCAGGATACCGGTATTGCGACCGTATTCTTGAAAGTGGGCATGGATGTACAGTGGGATGCCGAGATGAGCGTACAGGAAATGGTTAACGAAGGCGTACGCCGTGCATACACCTATCCTGACAACAAACTGCGCGCCTCTGTATTGGCCGATCCGGCTGGTAAACGTCAAAATACCAAAGACAACACCCCTGCCGTTGTACATATGGAAATCGTAAAGGGCGACAAAGTCGAAGTCACTTGCGCAGCCAAAGGCGGCGGTTCTGAAAACAAAACCAAAGTTGCCATGCTCAACCCTTCAGACAATATCGTTGATTGGGTATTGAAAACCGTTCCTCAAATGGGTGCCGGCTGGTGTCCTCCGGGCATTTTGGGTATCGGCATCGGCGGTACGCCTGAAAAAGCAGTGTTGATGGCCAAAGAAAGCCTGATGAGCCATATCGATATTCAGGAACTCAAAGAAAAAGCCGATTCCGGTGCAGAATTGTCTACAACCGAAGCCCTACGCTTGGAACTCTACAAAAAAGTAAATGCCTTGGGCATCGGCGCACAAGGTTTGGGCGGTTTGAGCACCGTGCTGGATGTCAAAATCCTTGACTACCCAACCCACGCGGCTTCCAAACCGATTGCCATGATTCCAAACTGCGCGGCTACCCGCCACATCGAATTTGAATTGGACGGCTCAGGCCCGGCCAAACTGGAAGCCCCATCTTTGGAAGACTGGCCGGATTTGACTTACAGCCCGGACAACGGCAAACGTGTCGATGTCAACAATCTGACCAAAGAAGAAGTGGCAACATGGAAAACCGGCGACGTGTTGTTGCTGAACGGTAAAATCCTGACCGGACGCGATGCCGCGCACAAACGTTTGGTTGATATGCTCAACAAAGGCGAAGAATTGCCGGTAGATTTCACCAACAAACTGATTTACTACGTTGGCCCGGTTGATCCAGTCCGTGACGAAGTTGTTGGCCCGGCCGGTCCGACTACTTCCACCCGTATGGATAAGTTTACCCGCCAAATGCTGGAACAAACCGGCCTCCTGGGTATGATCGGTAAATCCGAACGCGGTGCAGCAACTTGCCAAGCCATTGCCGATAATAAAGCCGTTTACCTGATGGCTGTCGGCGGCGCGGCATATCTGGTTGCCAAAGCCATTAAAGCATCTAAAGTCTTGGCGTTCCCAGAATTGGGTATGGAAGCGATTTACGAATTTGAAGTCAAAGACATGCCTGTGACCGTTGCGGTGGATAGCAACGGTGAATCGGTTCACGCCATTGCGCCAAAACAATGGCAGGCCAAAATCGGTATTATTCCGGTTGAAGCTTGATATTTGCCTGGATAATCAAAGGCCGTCTGAATGATTTTAGACGGCCTTTTTTTGTTTACAAATAATTTAAATGTTTTCAAACGAGTAAATTTCCCTTTCTAAAAAGCACTTGTCAAAATCAGCGTTTGAAACTAGAATTCACAGCTTATCGAGTCGGAGTGTGGCGCAGTCTGGTAGCGCACTTGCATGGGGTGCAAGGGGTCGAAGGTTCGAATCCTTTCACTCCGACCAAAAAATTGGAAAGAGTCGTTTTAAAAACGGCTCTTTTTTCGTTTGGATGATTTATCTGAATAATGTGTCCGAATGGATTTTAAAACTTAATACCAATGCCGTCTGAAACAAAACCTGCTTTCTCAAAGCAGGTTTTGTTGTTTCTAAAGCAGGGCTATTCGGCACTATCTTTCAGCGTGTCTTTATAAGTATAAAGATAAGACGCGCCGACAAAGGATGCACCACCGACGACATTGCCCAAGAATACGGGAATCATGTTAAAGAAAAATTGCCCCCATGTGATGTTTGCGCCTGCCAGAATACCCGCTGGGATAACGAACATATTGGCGACAAGGTGTTGGAAGCCGTTTAATACGAAAATCATGACGGGGAACCAAATGGCCAGCATTCGTCCGGTTGTGTTTTTAGCGGCAAAATGCAGCCACGCGCCCATGCAGACCATCCAGTTACATGCTACTGCCGATACAAAAGCGCGGCCGAAATCCATATGGACTTTTGCCTCCGCCACAGCAATGGTTTTTTCTGCCATGCTGCCTTCAATCATACCGACATAGTACCCAAGGAAAAAAGCCATTGCCAGTGTGCCCACCAAATTGCCCATGCAGACGATAACCCAGTTGCGCAGCAGCATTTTGGAGGAAATCCGTCCGGCCAATCTGCCTAAAGACATGATCATCATATTGCTGGTTACATTTTGCTTCTGTATGAAAAAAGGCCGTCTGAACATTGAGGTTTCAGACGGCCTTGTTTTGATTTTTAAACTTACAAATGTGCCAGCTTTGCATTGCCTTCGCGAGGAATAGGGCGCGGATTGCCTTGTGCATCGATAGCGACGTAAGTGAACACGGCTTCGGTGACCAGTTGGCGGTCTTCCGTTACCATATCGTTCATCAAAGTCTTAACCCATACCTCGATTTTCAGTTGCAAAGAAGTATTGCCTACGCGGACACAATGACCGTAGCAGCACACGACGTTGCCGACCTTTACCGGTCTGATGAAATTCATTTCTTGAACGGCTACGGTTACAATTCGTCCCTGTGCGATTTCTGCCGCCAAAATACCGCCGCCTAGATCCATTTGCGACATAATCCAGCCGCCGAAGATATCCTGATTAGGGTTGGTATCGCGCGGCATGGCTACCGTACGCAATAAAAGTTGTCCTTCGGGTGCCGCATGTGTTTGTTTGTTGTCAGTCATAAATAATCCTGTCAAAAAAGTGCTATTTTACGCCATTTGTGGCGATAAACCTATGTAGGCCGTCTGAAAAATCAGCAGGTAAAGTGTTACAATCAACCTATTCATCAGACAAAGGAGAAAGCTCATGCATCCGATTCAAGAACCACGAAATAGCGGCCTTTTGCGCGTATCCGACATTCACGAAATCTACTGGGAAGAGTCAGGCAATCCTGATGGCCACCCCGTGATTTTCCTGCATGGCGGCCCCGGAGCAGGCGCATCACCGGCCTGTCGCGGCTTTTTCAACCCAGAGCATTTCCGCATCGTCATCATTGATCAACGCGGTTGCGGACGCTCTAAACCGTATGCCTGTATTGAAGACAACACCACATGGGATTTGGTTGCCGATATTGAAAAAGTACGCGAAATGCTCGGCATTCAAAAATGGCTGGTTTTCGGCGGCTCATGGGGCAGCACCTTGTCGCTGACTTATGCCGAAACCCATCCCGATCGCGTCAGCGGCTTAGTTTTGCGCGGTATTTTCCTGTGCAGGCCGTCTGAAATGGCATGGTTGAACGAAGCAGGTGGCGTAAGCCAAATTTATCCGGCTCAATGGCAAAAATTCATTGCCCCCGTAGCCGAAAACAAACGCCAAGCCCTAATTAAAGCCTACCATGAAATGCTGTTCAGCGAAGATGAAGCTACGCGCCTCAAAGCAGCTAAATCATGGGCAGATTGGGAAAGCTACCTTATTCGGTTTGAACCTAAAGACGTAGATGAAGACCCGCAAGCCTCCCTTGCCATCGCAAGAATGGAAAACCATTACTTCGTGAACGAAGGTTGGTTGCAGGGCGATAAAGCTATCTTGGCAAACATCGACAAAATCCGCCATATCCCAACCATCATCGTCCAAGGCCGCTACGACCTATGCACCCCGATGCAAAGCGCGTGGGAACTCTCGCAAGCCTTCCCAGAAGCGGAATTGAGAATCGTCCAAGCAGGCCACTCTTCTTTTGATCCTTCGCTTTCCGAGGCTTTAGTGAAAGCAGTGGAGGATATTAGAAGTAAGTTATAAAGGTAATAAATGACAATGCCGTCTGAAAAAGTTTCAGACGGCATTTTTTCTATTTACATATTAAATTTAATATCATATTATCATTGCATGATATCAGTTTGAATTTTTTAGAATTTCAATATGAAACCCTTAATTTACTACGCCCATTCCGCGCAAGATAAACTCGGTAATCTCTTACCTTATGAACGTTGGCAAACCTTGCAAAGCCATTTGGTCAATGTTGGGGAAATAGCGGCGGAGTTTGCTCGGGTATTCGGGGCGCAGGAAATTGCCTACCAGACGGGACAGCTTCATGACTTAGGGAAATATTCGGAACCCTTTAATCACCGATTGCATGGTGGCCCATCAGTCGATCATGCTACTGCCGGAGCCAAAGTTGCCATCGAGCGTTGGGGAAATGTTATCGGCAAGCTGATGGCGTTTTGCATTGCGGGGCATCATGCCGGGCTGGCAAATGGAAATGGCGAAGGCGATAACCGCCGCACGTTAAAACAGCGTTTGGCGTTGCAGTTCGGCGCAGATATTCCCACCCTCGATAACCTATGGCAACAAGAAATCAAGCTCCCTCAAAACCTGTCCGCCCCACCACTCAAAGCCGATGCGCATCATCCTTTTTTCTCCTACGCCTTCTTTACCCGAATGCTCTATTCCTGTTTAGTGGATGCCGATTATCTCGATACCGAAGCCTTTTATTTAAACCTAGAAAACAACGCCGTCGAGCGCGGCGGTTATCCCGATTTAAACGCCTTACAACACAATTTCAATCAATTTATCAACGCTTTCCGACGACGTGTCGCCCAAGCTTCAGAGCAAACCGAAGCTGAAAAACGCAATGCCGCCTTAAACCGCCTGCGCAGCGAAATTCTCGATCATGCCGTAGAACAAGCGGCACAACCGCAAGGGCTGTTCACGCTCACCGTGCCGACCGGCGGCGGCAAAACTTTCACTTCCATGGCATTTGCGCTGGAATACGCCAAACGGCACGGTATGCGGCGCGTGATTTACGTCATCCCGTTCACCAGCATCATCGAACAAAATGCCGCTGAATTCCGCAAAGCCTTTGGCGAATTGGGCGAACAAGCCGTGTTGGAACACCACAGCACCTTCGACGATGGCAAACTGCAAAATGAGGCCACCAAAGACAAATTGCGACTTGCCTCGGAAAACTGGGACGCGCCGATTGTCGTGACCACTGCCGTGCAATTCTTTGAATCCCTCTTTGCCGACCGCTCCTCGCGCTGCCGCAAGCTGCACAACATCGCAGGCTCCGTCATCATCCTCGACGAAGCGCAAATGCTGCCGCTCAATCTGTTGCTGCCTATCATGCAAGCCATCAAAGAATTGGCGCAAAACTACCGCTGCAGCGTCGTCATGTGCACCGCCACCCAGCCAGCCGTGCAAGCCGAAAACGGCTTCTATCGCGGCTTTGAAAACGTGCGCGAAATAGCCCCAAAACCGACCGCACTTTTCGACAAACTGCGCCGCACCAGCGTGCAACACATTGGCACACAAACCGACGCCGACCTGCTCGCCAAACTTGGCGAACACCCGCAAATGCTCGTCATCGTCAATAACCGCCGCCACGCCCGCAGCCTCTACGACCAAGCCAAATACCTTGAGGGCACATTCCACCTGACTACCTTAATGTGCGCCAAACACCGTAGCCAAAAGCTCGATGAAATCCGAGGCCGTCTGAAAAACGGCAAACCCTGCCGCGTTATCGCCACCTCCTTAATCGAAGCCGGCGTTGATGTGGATTTTCCGCTGGTGATGCGCGCTGAGGCAGGCTTGGACAGCGTCGCCCAAGCCGCCGGACGCTGCAACCGCGAAGGCAAAAGGCCGTCTGAAAACAGTTTTGTCTGGATATTCGCGCCCGAAGAACAATGGAAAGCCCCTCCAGAACTTGCAGCCCAAGCAGCCGTCATGCGTCTGACCGCCGACAGCTTTTCAGACGATCTCTTATCTACCCAAGCCGTCGCCGCCTACTTCGCCGAGCTTTATCAATTAAAAGGCAGCGAACTGGACAATAAAAAAATCCTGAAAATGCACAACGATGCAGGGCAAAGCCTCGATTTCCCATTCCAAACCATCGCCGACAAGTTCCGCATGATCGAAAGCCATATGCAGCCGCTGATTATTCCGTTCGATGTTGATGCCGAAAACCTCATTAGCAGCCTGCACCACGCCGACCACATTGGCGGACTGCTACGCAAATTGCAACCCTACACCGTCCAAATCCCCGAAAAAGCCCTCGCCGCTTTGTATAAAGCGGGACGTATCGAACCGATTAACGAGAAAAACTTCGGCAAACAGTTTTATACGCTGATTGGACTTGATTTGTATGATGATGTGGCGGGGCTTTCTTGGGAGGATACAGCGTTTTTGAAGGGAGAGAGTTTGGTGTTTTGATTAACTTAACAGCTTTAGAAAAAAAATATTGCATTCTCCTAAAAGTAGGAAGATAATTGACTCGTAATGAAAATTACGAGTGATTGGTGGAGATAAGATAATGACTGAGAAATTTGATTTAAGTGAAGCAAAAGTTGAAAAAGTAATTGTTCATAAAATAGGGAATCAGTTCAGAGATGAAGGTATGCAGTTATCAGATGCTGAACTAGAAAGCCACTCAGCGTTAGATGAACTTTTATTAAAACATTTTCTTCTTCCTGTTTTAAGGAGTGAAAATGAATATACTCTAACTCATGAATCTAATATCAATCTTAATTTAGTTAAGCATTATACATCGCTGATATTTGAAGATAATGAAAATTTCTTTAATGCTTCTTTGGCTATAGCAAAACATTTATATATTTGCTCATCTCACCCAAATATTGGCGGAGGAGAATTTATTGAAATATTATTTACTGGAATAAAATATGCTGAACAATATATTCAGGCTATTGGCTTATTTAGAATTGAGACCAAAAACAGTTATTTAGATATTGAAAATCACAATGGAATCATTGAGATTATTAAACGAGATGGTATTGCTATCGATTCTATTCAAAAAGGCGCTGTAATTTTATCTATTGAAGATATTACTTTTATTATTGATAGCTTAGGAAAGAAAACCAAATATTGGTTAGAGTCATTTATAAAAGCAACTCCTAAAAATACTCCTAAAAAATATACACAAATAATCGGTGGCATTAGTGCTGCAATTTCCAAGAAAATTACGAATCCAGAAAATATTTTGAAATTTTCAGAATCTTTAGCAAATGAAGATTCATTCTCAATTAATCAGTTAAAAAAAATATCTAGTAATTTTCTTCGTGAAGAAGATATTAATTCTATTGTAGATGGATTTGGTATTAAACATGGGGTTGATTTAGATGTGGATTTTTCAGTTGATAAATCAAGACTATCAAAATATATCAAAGTAATATCAAAGAAAATTCCGTTATTAGATGGCATAGAAATTGTGATTTCAAATCCTAATACAAAAATTATGTCATTTGAAGTTCAAAAGACTGATTTTGGTTATAAAGCAATCGTTGATATTAAAGAAGGAAAATAATATGGCAGGTGAAATTTCAAAAAAATCTGGTGATATTGGTGAGAAGATTGCTGAAAAATTGTTAGAGAAAATAGGGTGGAAAGAACAAATTCATAATATTTCGATTGCATGCTCTGATGATAATCATGTAAATAGTTCAGGAAATCAAAAGAAAAGTCATGGAGAGGATATAATATATTTATATGATACTCCATTTCATGATGATACGACGGTTATAGCTCATATTTCTGTTAAACATAAAATGGAAGGATATGGAACTAGTGAGTCTGCTGTTACTAGCGAATTCAGGAGTCATATTAAAGGGCTTGAGGAAATTATTGCATGTGCAAAGTATGATGAAGAATTCAATTCATTGATTGGGCTGACTACCATCAAAAAGAATCGAAAAGATATTGGGATACTGATTTGGTTACATAGTAATAAAAATGAAATTGATCGAAGCATTTTGCCTATTATTGCAAAGTCTAGACCAGATTTAAAGGGCGATACCCCCTATTATATTATAGATAGCGCTAGAGCAAGCTTTCTTTTAAAAGTAATAAATGATTTAGAAAAACGATCTAATAAAGGAGAGTATCAATTTTATTATCCTAAGATCGGAACTTCTATTTCAGTTGAATCAGATAGAAAAGGTCATTTTTTACCTATAGAGTTAATTGTTTCAGATATTATACCAGTTATTGTTTCAGCAGATAGTCAAAATCAATTTTACTTATATAGTAGGGAAAGTTTCAGCGATATAGCGTATAAAAATCTTATGGCCTATGCTTTAAATTTTTCTGCTGGCTTAGTTGCAAAAATTTATATTGGATTTCCTGATTACAATTCGGTCATCAATAAAGATATGGCTAAAATGATTCGTTCTTTATTTAAAGATAGAAGAGAAGAGATCATTCCTTTTTCTTACAATAGTTCAATTTTAGATTTGCTTCAGGAGTAAACAATGGAAAATAAATTAGATCTAAAAGGTTTGATTCCATCTGGAAATGAATTACGAGTTCTTCTCAATAGCAAACATATTTCTGAAGGTGAAATAAATAATACCTTAAAAAATAAAGGTGTATTTTGTGGGAATGGTGATAAAATTTTTTCTGTTCCCCTTCTTGTCGCTACACTGTTAACATCAAATGAATACTCTAATATTATTGATAAATCAATTGCAAGAAATTTAAAGCCTAAAAGTAAAATTTCAAAATTAGAGTTGTCTAATGAAGATGCAAATTGGAAAGAACCTTTAAAAAATTTATTTTCTTCTGATTTTGATATTTTTCAAGATATTCCTAATATTGAAATAAATACTAAACCAAAACTTACATTTATTGGAGCTAATAAAGCTAAAATTCAATACGAGATAAAGAGAAAAGATTTTAGTAAAGATTTTTTGAATAGAGAGCTTGATTTTTCTGGAGAAATTATTATTGAAAAGCAAAATGATGGAATTAGCTTAGAATCTATTTATACTCATACATCTAGTGAGACCGAACTCATAAACCGTAGGCTTGGTATTGCGATCGCGAAAGAACTAAGACAATCAGGTGTTACTAACAGTGATGTAGAAGAGAGAATTACTTTTGATAGTTTTAAAGATATAGAAAGAGTTAAGTTTTTCAAAAGATTAACAGGTGGATTAGGAGAATATTTAAAATTAGATAATGTGAATGAAATAGTTATTAGTAGGGAAGGTTCGAAAACCCTACTACCTAATGATCCTAAAGTCTCTTGGATGAATAACACAGTTACATTAATGAAAATTGATGGAAATAGGCTACATGATATCTTTTTAATGTCAGATGAAATATATTATAAGTATTACTATATTCATAATATGCTTGTAACCTATAAGTATTCTGGTGCTTCAAACTCAGGAACCTTGAAAATATGTTTTTTCTTTAGTTCGTCGTCAAGAAAAAAATTATCATTTGATAAAGATGCTGAACTTACTTTTGTGATAGCAGGATCTAACTATGAAAATCAGCCAACTGCTTCGAGCAGAAAGAATATTGAAAATGATATATCAGAGAAAATTAGAACAATGATTAAAACTGAATATCAGAAGATATTAAGTGAAAGAACATAACTAAATTATAATCTTCTATTTTTTAACATTTAAATATGGTTTATCGAAAATAATTTATAGTATCGTATTCTTAAAATACGTGTATTGAAACTAAAGCTGATAGGTTATCAGTATTAAAAAAATCAGCCGCCTTCGGGCGGCTGTGTGTTAAGGAGTTTGTATGGCAAACCAAATCCGCCTACACATTTGGGGCGATTATGCCTGTTTTACCCGTCCGGAGATGAAGGTGGAGCGGGTGTCTTATGATGTCATCACACCGTCGGCGGCGCGCGGGATTTTGGCGGCGGTGCATTGGAAGCCGGCGATTCGGTGGGTGATAGACAAGATTTATGTGTTGAAGCCGATTCGGTTTGAGTCGGTGCGGCGCAATGAGTTAGGTGGCAAGATTTCGGCGGGCAAGGTCAGCGGCGCGATGAAGCGTAAGAGCGTTGCCGATTTATATACGCTGATTGAAGACGACCGCCAGCAGCGCGCGGCGACGGTGCTCAAAGACGTGGCTTATGTGATTGAAGCTCATGCGGTGCTGACGGCAAAAGCGGGGGCGGATGAGACTGTTACCAAGCATATTGAGATGTTCAAACGCCGTGCGAAAAAAGGGCAATGCTTTCAGCAGCCTTGTTTGGGCGTGCGTGAATTCCCTGCCGATTTTGCGTTGATTGACGAGGGCGAGTCGCTGCCGCCGTCGGCATTATTGGAAAGCGAGGCAAGCCGCGATTTGGGCTGGATGCTGCACGATATTGATTTTGACCACGGCAACACACCACATTTTTTCCGCGCACAAATGAAAGACGGCGTGATTGATGTGCCGCCGTTTTACGCCGAGGAGGTGAAAGCATGATTCTTGCGTCCCTTGCCCGCTATTACCGCCGTTTGGCAGCGGAAACCGATGAAATGGGCAACCCGAAAGTGCCGCCTTATGGCTTTAGCGAGGAAAAAATCGGCTGGATTTTGGTATTGGACAAAGAAGGCCGTCTGAAAACCGTTGTGCCGAATCTGACAGCTGATAAAAAGCCGCAACCGAAGCTGATGAGCGTGCCTCAATCCTTCAAACGCCCAGGTACTACACCCAAGCCATTTTTTCTGTGGGATAAAACTTCTTATGCGCTTGGCGTTGAAGCTAATAAAAACAAAGCCGAAGCGAAAGAAAAACCGTTTACGTCGTCTGAAAAAACCTTTGATGCCTTTAAGCAATACCATCTCGATTTACTGCAAAACAGCGAAGATGAAGGCTTGCAAGCCTTGTGCCGTTTTCTGCAAAACTGGCAGCCTGCACATTTTGCTACCGAAAATCTGCCTGCCGAAATGCTCGATGCCAACATCGCATTTTCTCTTGAAAAACCGACCACACTTATCCATAAACGTGAAGCTGCGCAAACCTTGTGGGCAGGCTGCCTGAAAAGTGACGAAGCGCTTGAGGGCTTGTGCCTGATTAGCGGCGACACTGCCCCGATTGCGCGGCTGCATCCGGCGATTAAAGGCGTATTTGGCGGGCAAAGCTCCGGCGGTTCGATTATCTCGTTTAACAAAGAAGCCTTTGCCTCTTTTGGCAAGGAGCAAGGCGCAAATGCGCCCGTTTCCGAACAATCCGCCTTTGCCTACACCACCGCGCTGAACTATCTGTTGCGCCGCGAAAATAATCACTGCCTGACCATCGGCGACGCCAGCACGGTTTTTTGGGCGGAAGCGGACGATAGCGCTACGGCGCAGGCTGCCGAAGGCTTTTTCGCGCACGTGTTCACGCCGCCGGATGATGAACAAGAAAGCGCCAAAGTTTTCAACGTATTGAAACAAATAAGTAACAAAGGTCGCCCGCTGCAAGAAATTGCGCCCGAACTCTCTCCCAATACCCGTTTTTATATCTTAGGGCTTGCCCCTAATGCCGCGCGGATTTCTGTTCGGTTTTGGCTGGATACGACCTTTGGGCAGTTGGCGGAAAATTTGGCGCAGCATTGGCAAGATTTAGCCATTGAGCCTTGCGCATGGAAAACGCCGCCGTCTATTTGGCGACTCTTATTGCAAACTGCCGTGCTAGGCAAAAGCGAAAATATCTCACCCGTTTTAGCAGGAGAAATGACTCGCGCCGTGATTTGCGGCACGCCGTACCCTTTGAGTTTACTGTCGCAACTGATTACCCGAATCCGTGCCGACGGCGACGTGAACGGCCTGCGCGTGGCAATGATGAAAGCCGTATTGGAGCGGCGTTTTAGAAAAAGTTTTATCGAAGAAGGAGTTCCTATGAGTTTGAACAATGAAAGTCCGAATCGCGCCTATCTTTTAGGGCGGCTGTTTGCCGTGTTGGAGCGCATTCAATATCAGGCGTTGGGCGAATTAAACGCCGGTATCGCCGACCGCTATTACGGCTCTGCATCTGCCGTGCCGTTTTCGGTTTTTCCGCGCCTTTTGTCGGGTGCAAAACACCATTTATCGCGCTTGCGTAAAGACAAAGCCGGCATGGCGGTGAATTTGGATAAAGATTTGGGCAAAATCATTGCCAAACTGCCCGAAACCTTTCCGCGCCATTTGAGCATTGACGAGCAAGGCCGCTTCGCCATCGGCTATTACCATCAAAAACAAAGCTATTTTGCTAAAAAAGAAACCGCTGAAACCATTGAAAACTAAGGAGCCAGAAAATGTCTGCCATTCAAAACCGCTATGAATTTGTTTACTTTTTTGATGTTACCAACGGCAACCCCAACGGCGATCCCGATGCGGGCAATATGCCGCGCCTTGATCCCGAATCCAGTAAAGGCTTGGTAACCGATGTCTGCCTGAAACGAAAAATCCGTAATTTTGTCGAAATCAGCAGCGAAAACGAAGCCGGTTACGAAATCTACGTGAAAGAAAAAAGCGTGTTAAACCTGCAAAACAAACGCGCTTATGAAGCACTAGGCATTGAATCTGAACCCAAAAAACTGCCCAAAGACGAAGCCAAAGCCCGCGACATTACCGCGTGGATGTGCAAAAACTTCTTCGATATCCGCACCTTCGGCGCCGTGATGACCACCGAAGTCAACAGCGGACAAGTGCGCGGCCCTGTACAACTGGCGTTCGCCCAATCCATCGACCCGATTGTGCCGCTGGAAGTTTCCATCACCCGCATGGCGGTAACCAACGAAAAAGACTTGGAAAAAGAACGCACCATGGGGCGCAAATACATCGTCCCTTACGCGCTCTACCGCGTGCACGGCTTTATCTCCGCCAACCTTGCCGCCAAAACCGGTTTTTCAGACGACGACTTAGCCAAACTCTGGCAAGCCCTGACGCTGATGTTTGAACACGACCGCTCCGCCGCTCGTGGTGAAATGGCGGCGCGCAAACTGATTGTTTTTAAACACGACAGTGCACTCGGCAGCCAGCCTGCACATAAACTGTTTGACGCCGTGAAAGTCGAACGCGTGAACGGCGAATCAGGTACGCCAGCGAGCGGTTTTGGCGATTACAAAATCAGCGTGCTTTCAGACGGCTTAAATGGCGTGAGTGTGGAAGAGTTGCTTTAAAAAACGTTCAAAAAAATGACCGCACTTTTAACCAAAACCCAAGGGGAAAATCAGGACACTAGCCTGATTCCCCTTTCTGCCTTGCAACACTATGCCTTCTGCCCGCGTCAATGTGCGTTGATTCACAACGAGCAGGCGTGGGCGGAGAATTATTTGACCGCGCAGGGCAAGGCGTTGCATGAGCGGGTGGATTCGGGCGAGCCGGAAACGCGCAAGGGCGTACGCTTTGAGCGGACGGTGCATGTGTCGGCGGAGAAACTGGGCATCAGCGGCGTATTGGATTTGGTGGAAGTGGATACGAAAACAGGCCGTCTGAAACCCGTGGAATACAAACGCGGCAAGCCAAAACCCGACCCGATGGATGAAATCCAGCTTTGCGCCCAAGGCTTGTGCCTAGAAGAAATGACGGGGCAAACCGTCTCTGAGGGCGCATTGTGGTATATGCAAACCCGCCACCGCGTCCCTGTCGCGTTTTCAGATGACCTACGCGCCCAAACACTCGCCACCATCGCTGCCGTGCGTGAACTTCTAAACAGCGGACAAACCCCGCCACCCGACTACGGCAAACGCTGCAAAGCCTGCTCGCTGGTGGAGATTTGCCAGCCGGAGTTATTGGGGAAACGGGATAGGAGCGTGGGGTATGTGGAGAGGTTGTTTGGGGAGTAATATTTTATTTGAAAAAAAATTATTACGTTAATTAACTTGAATCTTCTAAATTAATCGCAATTTCTGAAGACGAGTAATCATGCTCAATTGTAATTACACATTTTAAGGAGTCGTAAATGACAAGAAATATAGAACATCAATTTAGCAATCTATCTGATGTTGGTGAAAAACTAGAGTTAGAAAATCCTACTGTAGAGAATGTCGTAGATATTTTAGTGGATATTGGACATGATGACCGAGTTTATACTTTTCATGATGACTTTCTCGGGTTAAAAAGCGGTTTGCCACAAGACTTATTGTCGAAACATATCGACGAGCTTGAAGAAGGTGATTTTGCAGATAGATATTCAGATGAAATTGATGAAATACTGGATAATGCAAATATAATATTTTATCACCTTGAACGAGAGCTTAGTGAAGATGATTTAGAGGAAATACGAGAAGAAAGAGAAAGACTGGGTTTAGAAGACGATTAGTATACTTGTTGTTATAGAATAGATTCAATACATACAGGTTGGGTTATGCTGTTTTACCCAACCTGCTAACCTCAGGGCATATTTAATATTATTTAATTCTGAATAATATTCTATTGAAGTTTCAAGATATCCAAGATATCTAAGGAAAAACATGACACAAAAAAATGATTTTAAAAATGCTAATTTTTATGGGAATACACAAATAGTTAATGGTGATGTTCATAATGTACATACTCAAGATGCACCAGATTTAATAAATGAAAAGAAAATAGCTACATACACCCCAGAACCAATTTGGAGAAGTCCCATTACGATGGCTTGGCTGACATGGGCTAGTTTTCTGATTTCTTTAGCAGGGCTATTACCTATTTATAATTGTATAGTTAAACCCATATTATATTTAGTAAATGGTAAAACTATAATACAAAGTGAAATAAATAATACTTATATATTTATTTTAATAGCTATTGCTGTATTATTTCTTATCACCATTACATTACGCAGAATTACTAAGTATCAAACTAGATACCCATTAGTTTTTAATTATGCTATTAGCGGTATGGGGCATCGTTTAAGTCTAGAGAAAATTAGTATTTCTCAATGTCCACAGTGCGGTGGAGAAATGAAATATTATAATAAGCCAATCGAGTGGGAGAATATACGTTATTCTGATGGTAGCAAGAAAAGAAGGGTAACAAGAACTACGCCAGCATTAGAGTGTAAAAGAAATTGTGAGCATTGGTATAAAGTTGATCCGGCAGAAGATAAAATCTAATTTTTAGCTAGCCCCCCCGTTTAACCCCAAAAGCACGGTCAAAACCTAAGGAGTTTTCCCATGCGCAAACTGCAAAACACGCTGTATATCACCACCCAAGGCAGCTATCTGCATAAGGAGCGGGAGACGCTGGTGGTGGCGCAGGAGCGTAAGAAGGTGGCGCAGTTGCCGGTGCATTCTATTGGGCATATTTTCTGTTTTGGCAATGTGCTGGTATCGCCGTTTTTGTTAGGGTTTTGCGGTGAAAATAATGTGAATTTGGCGTTTTTTACCGAAAACGGACGTTATTTGGGGCGGCTTCAGGGGCGGCAAAGCGGCAATGTGCTACTGCGTCGGGCGCAGTATCGGGGGTCGGAGCAAAATCCTGTGCCGATTGCGCGCAATATCATTGCGGCGAAGATTCAGGCGAGCAAGCGGGTGCTTCAGCGGCAGATTCGCAATTACGGCGAGAATGCGGCGATTCAAAGTGCGGTCGATGCTTTGAACATTTCGCTGTGGCAGTTGAAGGGCGTGGCGGAGCTGGACGTGGTGCGCGGTATTGAGGGCGATGCGGCGGCGCGTTATTTCGGCGTATTTGGGCAGCTTTTGAGCGAAAAAAGCGGTTTTTCTTTTGACGGACGCAACCGCCGTCCGCCTAGAGACGGGGTGAATGCGCTGTTGTCGTTTGTGTACAGTCTGTTGGGCAAGGACATCAGCGGCGCGCTGCAAGGTGTGGGGCTGGATCCGCAGGTGGGCTTTTTGCACGCCGACCGCCCGGGGCGCGACAGTTTGGCGCAGGATATTTTGGAAGAATTCCGCGCGTGGTGGGCAGACAGGCTGGTGTTGTCGCTGATTAACCGCGGGCAAATCAAACCGCAGGATTTTGTTACCGAGGCAAGCGGCGCGGTGAGCTTGAAAGCGGAGGCGCGTAAGCTGCTGTTCCAAGCCTTGCAGGCGAAAAAGCAGGAGAAAATAGTTCATCCGTTTTTAGGCGAGGAAGTGGAAATTGGGCTGCTGCCGTATATTCAGGCAATGTTGTTGGCACGGCACTTACGCGGAGATTTGGCGGAATACCCGCCGTTTTTGATGAGATAGGTTTGCAGGCCGTCTGAAAACGGATCGGATATTTTCAGACGGCCTTTAAAGCAGCCTGTATATGGGAATACAAAATGCTAATGCTGATTACTTACGATATTTCGTTGGAAGACGCGGACGGACAGGCAAGGCTACGGCGCGTGGCGAAATTGTGTTTGGACTACGGCGTGCGCGTGCAGTATTCGGTGTTCGAATGCGATATCGCGCCCGATCAGTGGGTTGTTTTAAAGGACAAACTTTTGAAAACCTACAACCCTGAAACTGACAGCCTGCGCTTTTACCATCTGGGCAGCAAATGGCGGCGGAAAGTAGAACATCACGGCGCAAAACCGGCGGTGGATGTGTTTAAGGATACGTTGATTGTGTAAATCGCCAACCTGCGGTTCTCATGAAAATGCGGCAGGGTTGGCGAATTGGGATTGTTCTTTAATAATCAGGATATTGCGAATGCGGGCGTAACGGAAAAGGCTGTGTTATACTCGCGTTCACGCTTTTCTTAGGAGCTTAGCGAAATCGGGGCTGCGAAACCTGATGGAACAAGGCTTTTAAGAGAGGCTCAGCCGCCTTCGGGCGGCTGTGTGTTGAAACCTTTGCTGCCTGCTTTATCAATCAGGGCAGAGACGCAGCCGCCTTCGGGCGGCTGTGTGTTGAAACAACCTGCAGGATTGTTACGTCAGCAGTGAATACGCGCAGCCGCCTTCGGGCGGCTGTGTGTTGAAACTAACCATGTAGTTCCAGTAGTTCCAGTATCAGACAGCCGCCTTCGGGCGGCTGTGTGTTGAAACCATACAAAGTCCATGATTAATCCTTTCTCTATACCAGCCGCCTTCGGGCGGCTGTGTGTTGAAACAGGCTATTAGCAAAGATGCTGGCGGTGCTAACTTCAGCCGCCTTCGGGCGGCTGTGTGTTGAAACCATGGCTTCGCATTGTACTAGCACTTTTGTTAAGTCAGCCGCCTTCGGGCGGCTGTGTGTTGAAACCTACCCAGTATCTACCCTGCTATCTCCCTGCTATCCAGCCGCCTTCGGGCGGCTGTGTGTTGAAACATACGGTAGGCAACAATGGCAGGCATGAACAAGGCCAGCCGCCTTCGGGCGGCTGTGTGTTGAAACGCACCGTTTTGCAATCCTGTTTTTTCGCCTGCTTCACAGCCGCCTTCGGGCGGCTGTGTGTTGAAACAATTTAAGCAATACCAAATCGACATGGCGCAGATGCAGCCGCCTTCGGGCGGCTGTGTGTTGAAACCCGATTGCTTGGTTAAACTGGACGAGGAAACATTTCAGCCGCCTTCGGGCGGCTGTGTGTTGAAACCCATACGACCTGCCGCCATTTATCAGATTTTGACAGCCGCCTTCGGGCGGCTGTGTGTTGAAACCTGCCGATGGGTTACAAGATTGGTGGGGCGCATACCAGCCGCCTTCGGGCGGCTGTGTGTTGAAACTCTTATTATCCTGAAAGGACAAAACCATGAAGAACAGCCGCCTTCGGGCGGCTGTGTGTTGAAACGGACGGTGCTTGGTACGGAACAACAGGAAGTTGTACAGCCGCCTTCGGGCGGCTGTGTGTTGAAACGCAAATGCTTGACTAGCTTTGCATATACCAAAAAACAGCCGCCTTCGGGCGGCTGTGTGTTGAAACTTTGAAAGTGAAATTGATTCATGCGTCCAGTCTATCAGCCGCCTTCGGGCGGCTGTGTGTTGAAACTTTACATTTGCCGTCATACCTTTTCGCCGCTATCCAGCCGCCTTCGGGCGGCTGTGTGTTGAAACTGAAAAATTTCGTTTGATTGTAAATCGAGGTAGACAGCCGCCTTCGGGCGGCTGTGTGTTGAAACAATGCCTTTAAATGTAAACTCCCCTTTATCGGCCAGCCGCCTTCGGGCGGCTGTGTGTTGAAACAATTTCATAGCCGCCGTATGTGTAATAGTCGGTTCAGCCGCCTTCGGGCGGCTGTGTGTTGAAACAATGATTTCTTCTTCAGTTTTGGTAACTTCTTTGACAGCCGCCTTCGGGCGGCTGTGTGTTGAAACTACGATGTGTTACCCGTCTTTGAAATGCTGATTGCAGCCGCCTTCGGGCGGCTGTGTGTTGAAACCATTATACCCACACTTATCATAGAAGTATTGCGGACAGCCGCCTTCGGGCGGCTGTGTGTTGAAACTTAACAGGGCAGTTATATAAGTACCACGTTAGAATCAGCCGCCTTCGGGCGGCTGTGTGTTGAAACCGCTCACACATAACGCGCCGAAAAATAAAACGGCCAGCCGCCTTCGGGCGGCTGTGTGTTGAAACTGGTTCTTGGCGAATCTGTCGGGCGTGATTGCGAACAGCCGCCTTCGGGCGGCTGTGTGTTGAAACCCTAATGTACCGCTTATACGTGTGCAATATATCCCCAGCCGCCTTCGGGCGGCTGTGTGTTGAAACTACGGATTTTTTAACCGTCGATTTTTTTTTTTCCAGCCGCCTTCGGGCGGCTGTGTGTTGAAACCGCGCCCCCGATGGCATTTATAGCAAGCCACAAACCAGCCGCCTTCGGGCGGCTGTGTGTTGAAACCGTTCCGACCCGCGATTGGGATATGGTATCAATAACCAGCCGCCTTCGGGCGGCTGTGTGTTGAAACTTGAGTTTGTTAAAGGAAGCCTTGTTGTTTTATGCAGCCGCCTTCGGGCGGCTGTGTGTTGAAACAACAGGGGTAGCCCATCTGCAATTTTCCGGTTCACAGCCGCCTTCGGGCGGCTGTGTGTTGAAACTAACTAAAAATTTATAACTAGAGGGTTAGACGTGCAGCCGCCTTCGGGCGGCTGTGTGTTGAAACCGCCGTCCACACCACGCGCCGAAAAATAAAACGGCGCAGCCGCCTTCGGGCGGCTGTGTGTTGAAACTCAAAATGGACTACTAGGCAAAAAAAATATCCCCCCAGCCGCCTTCGGGCGGCTGTGTGTTGAAACATCATATCTATTTATCCTCAGTTTTGTAATGAAACAGCCGCCTTCGGGCGGCTGTGTGTTGAAACAACCCTTTACATAACGGCTATACCTGTGAGGATACAGCCGCCTTCGGGCGGCTGTGTGTTGAAACTCCGGATTCTTATTGAAATCCTCCGCCAGTTTGATGCAGCCGCCTTCGGGCGGCTGTGTGTTGAAACGATCACCTTGTGAGCAATGCCGCAGGCTAAGTGATCAGCCGCCTTCGGGCGGCTGTGTGTTGAAACCCCCGTTTCAAGCTCGACGACGCCGCGCAGGATCGCAGCCGCCTTCGGGCGGCTGTGTGTTGAAACACGGCAAATTTTGGAAAGTGTTGCCGTTGGATTTTCAGCCGCCTTCGGGCGGCTGTGTGTTGAAACAGCACCCACCCATACTGGCACACCAGCAACTACCAGCCGCCTTCGGGCGGCTGTGTGTTGAAACATTGAAAATTAGCGTCTGATTAGAATTATTTTTAACAGCCGCCTTCGGGCGGCTGTGTGTTGAAACAACACGCCAAACCAAACGCCTGCGGAATAAGTGCGCAGCCGCCTTCGGGCGGCTGTGTGTTGAAACTACGCCCCCGATGGTATCTACTGCCAGTCCAAAGTCAGCCGCCTTCGGGCGGCTGTGTGTTGAAACGCTTAACGATTTATTGGCCGCGCAGGCTGCCGATCAGCCGCCTTCGGGCGGCTGTGTGTTGAAACAGACGGCCTAGAAACGGCGCGCTTGGATTTATTCAGCCGCCTTCGGGCGGCTGTGTGTTGAAACCTTGACCTGTTCAGCATTGAGCGTTGTACCCGCTCCAGCCGCCTTCGGGCGGCTGTGTGTTGAAACGTACCGTTCAAGCACGTCATGACGGTGTTGGAAGCAGCCGCCTTCGGGCGGCTGTGTGTTGAAACATTTGAGATATACAAACCGGCGCGTCGGTGTACCAGCCGCCTTCGGGCGGCTGTGTGTTGAAACTCAATATCAAAGCCGTCAGCGCGGAAGATATGATGCAGCCGCCTTCGGGCGGCTGTGTGTTGAAACAAGTACATCTGTGTCATAAACAGGGCAGGCGTTGATTCAGCCGCCTTCGGGCGGCTGTGTGTTGAAACAAGAGCTGGCCGAAAAAGTCGAGAAATTAGAAAACAGCCGCCTTCGGGCGGCTGTGTGTTGAAACCGGCAAGCAGTGGCTGACCGCTGAAGACGATAAAGCAGCCGCCTTCGGGCGGCTGTGTGTTGAAACACTAAACCGGACTGCTGAGCCATAAAATGCGGCTCAGCCGCCTTCGGGCGGCTGTGTGTTGAAACGACTGCTACACATCGTCCCATCGAGACGGTGGCGCAGCCGCCTTCGGGCGGCTGTGTGTTGAAACCGCGTTTGGGGCAACCGCACCTGCACCAACGACCAGCCGCCTTCGGGCGGCTGTGTGTTGAAACCGCGCAAACTCAAGAAATCACACAAAAAATACAAGAGCAGCCGCCTTCGGGCGGCTGTGTGTTGAAACGGCAAACGCCGACTGCGCAGAACCGGCATCAATGTCAGCCGCCTTCGGGCGGCTGTGTGTTGAAACTCAACTTTTTGGACGAAGACGGCCTAATGTTTTCCAGCCGCCTTCGGGCGGCTGTGTGTTGAAACACGGATTAAAAGCAAGCAAGCATGGATTGTTAATTCAGCCGCCTTCGGGCGGCTGTGTGTTGAAACGCCTATGTATTGATAGAGGCCGCCTTTACAATGCAGCCGCCTTCGGGCGGCTGTGTGTTGAAACATCGAAAGAGTAATTAATATTGACGGAATGGTTAACAGCCGCCTTCGGGCGGCTGTGTGTTGAAACCAAAACACGCTGGAATCTCGCAAGAACAGTATTCAGCCGCCTTCGGGCGGCTGTGTGTTGAAACTGCCAAAGCTCACGCGCCTGCCGGTGGCGGTGGTGGCAGCCGCCTTCGGGCGGCTGTGTGTTGAAACACGCAATTACGCGCCCTTGCCGATAACTACGATGCAGCCGCCTTCGGGCGGCTGTGTGTTGAAACACGCAATTACGCGCCCTTGCCGATAACTACGATGCAGCCGCCTTCGGGCGGCTGTGTGTTGAAACTATCTTGGAATTTGACGGCCTGTTGACCCAAATCCAGCCGCCTTCGGGCGGCTGTGTGTTGAAACTTATGCGATCCATTGAAATATCCGCATTTTTCAATCAGCCGCCTTCGGGCGGCTGTGTGTTGAAACAGGCGCGATGGATTCGCCCATTTTGGCTAAAAAGCAGCCGCCTTCGGGCGGCTGTGTGTTGAAACAGGTCGCTGTCGTCGTAGACGGTGTCTTGGTCTTCAGCCGCCTTCGGGCGGCTGTGTGTTGAAACGCAGTGTTTTGGCCGTGTCAGCAATCACTATCGCGGCTCCAGCCGCCTTCGGGCGGCTGTGTGTTGAAACCAGCAAAACCCTCTACTCGCCGCCTTTACCGGCCCCAGCCGCCTTCGGGCGGCTGTGTGTTGAAACTCTGCCACCGTATCTCATGTCTAAGTAAGGAAGAGGGGCTGTATGTTCAAATATTGTCCAAGCAGACCGCTCTTCTTTTGATCCTTCGCTTTCCGAAGCTTTAGTGAAAGCTGTGAAGGATATTAGAAGCAAGTCATAAAGGGTAATCAATAACAATGCCGTCTGAAAAAGTTTCAGACAGCATTTTTTCTATTTGCATATTAAATTTAATATCATATTATCATTGCATAATATCAGTTTAAATTTTTTAGAATTTCAATATGAAAACCCTAATTTACTACGCCCATTCTGCCCAAGACAAACTCGGTAATCTCTTGCCTTACGAACATTGGCAAACCTTACAAAGCCATTTGGTCAATGTTGGGGAAATGGCGGTGGAGTTTGCTCGGGTATTCGGTGCCTGCCATACTGGACAGCTTCATGACTAAGGGAAATATTCGGAAGCCTTTAACCGCCAATTACATGGCAGCCCTTTAGTCGATCAAGCTATCGCCGGAGCCAAAATTGCAAAAATGCTTGCTTCAGGGTGGGTTCCAAAGTATAAACTGTGGTTATCTTTCGTAGGCTAGATAACTTTATTAATGAATTAAAAGGCAAAAATAATGGAAATTAAACAAACCAATCCAACCATCAAATCTCGTGCGGCGGTGGCATTCTCCCCAAATCAACCCTTACAAATTGTGGAAATCGACGTAGAAATGCCACGCAAAGGCGAGGTGTTAATTCGTAACACTCACACTGGTGTGTGCCATACTGATGCGTTTACGTTGTCAGGAAGCGATCCTGAAGGCGTATTCCCTGTGGTGCTTGGACACGAAGGTGCGGGTGTGGTCGTTGCTGTGGGCGAAGGTGTGTCAAGCGTAAAACCAGGTGATCACGTCATTCCTCTTTACACCGCTGAATGTGGCGAATGTGAGTTTTGTCGTTCAGGTAAAACCAACTTATGCGTTTCAGTGCGTGATACACAAGGTAAAGGCTTAATGCCAGATGGCACGACGCGTTTTTCTTATCAAGGTCAGCCGATCTATCACTATATGGGCTGTTCGACTTTCAGTGAATACTCAGTTGTTGCCGAAGTTTCACTGGCGAAAATCAACCCGGAAGCAAACCACGAACAAGTATGTTTACTCGGCTGCGGCGTTACCACAGGTATTGGTGCGGTACATAATACGGCAAAAGTGCAAGAAGGCGACTCTGTTGCAGTGTTTGGTTTAGGGGCGATTGGTTTAGCTGTGGTGCAAGGTGCACGTCAAGCTAAAGCGGGTCGTATTATTGCT
This sequence comes from Neisseria sp. P0021.S006, assembly GCF_051956895.1. Classification (NCBI taxonomy): domain Bacteria; kingdom Pseudomonadati; phylum Pseudomonadota; class Betaproteobacteria; order Neisseriales; family Neisseriaceae; genus Neisseria; species Neisseria sp. P0021.S006. The sequence continues at coordinate 7,831 of NZ_JBQCWZ010000018.1, read as the reverse complement.
ATTGATACCAATCCTGCAAAATTCGAGCTGGCAAAACAATTTGGTGCAACGGATTGTTTAAATCCTAACGATTACGATAAACCAATCAAAGATGTGTTGTTAGACATCAATAAATGGGGTATTGACCATACCTTTGAATGTATCGGCAATGTAAACGTGATGCGTCAAGCATTAGAAAGCGCACACCGTGGTTGGGGACAATCCATTATCATCGGCGTAGCGGGTGCAGGGCAAGAAATTTCAACTCGCCCGTTCCAGTTGGTAACCGGTCGTGTTTGGAAAGGCACGGCGTTTGGTGGCGTGAAAGGCCGCTCTGAACTGCCGAAAATGGTGGAAGATTCAATGAAAGGCGATATCGAGTTAGAACCGTTTGTGACCCACACAATGACGCTCGATCAAATTAATGAAGCCTTTGAGTTAATGCATGAAGGTAAATCGATCCGCGCTGTTATTCATTACTAAGGTACGCGATGAAACTGATTGAACAACATCAAATTTTTGGTGGTTCGCAACAAGTGTGGGCACACCATGCCCAAACGCTGCAATGCGAAATGAAATTTGCCGTCTATTTGCCGGATAATCCGGAGAATCGACCGCTTGGTGTGATTTATTGGCTTTCCGGCTTAACGTGTACGGAACAAAATTTCATTACCAAATCAGGCTTTCAGCGTTACGCGGCAGAACATCAAGTAATTGTGGTTGCTCCCGATACCAGCCCTCGCGGAGAGCAAGTGCCGAATGATGCTGCTTACGATTTAGGGCAAGGTGCGGGCTTTTATTTGAATGCGACCGAGCAGCCTTGGGCGACGAATTATCAAATGTATGATTATATTTTGAATGAGTTGCCTAGTCTGATTGAGGAAAATTTCCCTACCAACGGCAAACGTTCGATTATGGGACATTCAATGGGCGGACATGGCGCATTGGTATTGGCGCTGCGAAACCAAGAACGTTATCAAAGTGTTTCTGCCTTTTCGCCCATTTTATCGCCTAGCCTCGTGCCTTGGGGAGAAAAAGCCTTTTCTGCCTATTTAGGAAAAGATCGCGAAAAATGGCAGCAATATGATGCCAGCTCACTCATTCAACAAGGCTATAAAGTACAAGGTATGCGCATTGATCAGGGCTTGGAAGATGAGTTTTTGCCAACACAATTACGTACCGAAGATTTTATTGAAACCTGTCGTGCGGCAAATCAACCAGTCGATGTGCGCTTCCACAAAGGCTATGATCATAGCTATTACTTCATCGCCAGTTTTGTTGGCGAGCATATTGCCTATCATGCGGCATTTTTGAAGTAAACCAAAGAAGTGATTCGTGAATCGACCAAACGTTGGTATGAACGTTAATTTTTTATGTTAACGAAAATAAAAAGGCATCAGATTGATGCCTTTTGTTTTTTATAAATGATAAAAAATAATGCTCTCAAAATGAACTAGTCTGCCCACTCTATTTAAATATCCCCCCATTCCAGTCCAAACCGTTGCAAATACTTTCTCAGTCGATCGCTGTCATTGACTTTTGCCCTTTCTGTTCGGGAGACGTTGAACAATGCACGGCCGGCGGCGGCCATGTTGGGATGTTTGCGGCATTCGTCGATAACGTGTTGCAGTTGTAGTTTGTCGAATAAATCCAATGTGTCCCAATCGATTTTATCGGGGTAGTCTTGTGCTTTTTCAGACGGCCTGTTATGTAGGAGGCCGTCTGAAAAGGGTTCTTCCGACCATAACCATTTGAGGCGTTCGATTTCGGCTTGGACTTGTTCTACTTGTATCCTGCCTTGCGGCGCGAGTGTGGCCAGGCGCATGATGCTGGCGGCGAGGTCGCGGAAGTTGCCGCGCCATGGTGCTTGGTTGGAGTGGGCGAAGTCGAGGTAGGTGGCCAGGGCTTCTTTGTTGAAGCGGGTGGTTCGGCCGAGTTCTTGCGAGGCTAAGGCGAGCTGGTGTTCGACGTTGGGCTCGATGTCTTCGCGACGGTTGGCGAGTGCAGGTAGTGGGTAATTCCAGATATTAATGCGGGCGAACAGGTCTTCGCGGAAGCGTCCGGCGCGGATTTCGTGGCGTAGGTCGCGGTTGGTGCCGGCGATAAGTTGGAAGTCGCTTTTGACTTCGCTGTCGCTGCCGACGGGATAAAAGTGTTTTTCTTCAATGGCTTTGAGCAACATAGCTTGCTCGTCCAAGCCCAATTCGCCAATTTCATCTAAAAACAATACACCGCCGTCGGCGGTTTTCAAATAGCCTTCACGCTTTTCTGCAGCACCGGTAAAGGCGCCTTTTTTGTGGCCGAACAGGGCAGATGCTGCGCCGTCGCCGCGAAGGGTGGCGCAGTTTACATCGACAAATGTGCCTTTAATCAGATGGCGCGCTTTTTTCAATTCAAAAATCCTGCGTGCCAGCATGGATTTACCTGCGCCTGTCGGGCCGGAAAGCAGAATGGGGGAAGGAGAGTTGAGTGCGACTTGTTCAATTTCGGCAATCATGCGGTTGAAGGCGGCGTTTTGGGTAGAAATGCCGCTTTTCAGGTAGCGCACTGCGTCATCGCGCACGGCGGCGAGGCGTTCGGCCAGCACGTCGTAACGCGCCAAGTCCAAATCGATGATTTCATAACTACCGACATTGCCGTCCTCCATACTGCGTCTTTGATTTTTGGGCGGAGCGGTTTGCAACAGTACGCCGGGGATTTGACGTGATTCCACCAATAAAAACAGGCAGATTTGGGCAACGTGTGTACCTGTCGTGATGTGGGTGAGATAGGTTTCTTCTTCTGTATCAAATGGATAGTTTGCTGCCCAATCGTGCAGTTTGGTATAAACCTCGGAGAAATCCCACGGGTTTGCCAGCTCCATAGGCACGAGATTGACGACTGTGTGCGGCGACACCTGCTGAATATCGGCTTTTACATGATCCGCCAGTTCGCGGTATTTCTCCGCATAAAACAGCTCCATACGGTCGAGATGAAAATCTTGACGCTGATTCATGGCGACGTTTGGCCGCCATTTCAACCAACGGCCCTGACCGAAACCTTTGTCCAGCACTGTACCAAGAAAGCTGACGGCGACTTGTTTTTTGGGGATGGTATTCATGTTTCAGAGGGTCTTTAAATTATTTTTCCAGGACAAATTTTCCGTTTACTTAGCCGCAAGTGTTTGTCCAAATCATCGAATCGCATCATATATCCTTGTATATTTTATTTTCTATATAACTATCTATAAATATATTTTTTAGTATTATACGCTATTTGGCGATAAAAGCCACTTTAAAATATATTTTCTTTATATTCAATTAATTAAAAATTATTTTTATAAAAATTTTATTCTTGGCACGCTGTTGGCTATGTTGTGAATGTAACGATACAGCAGATGCTTCGGGAAATACAGTTACCGGAGAAAAATTTTCCGTAAATTTAGTTGCTGTGTGGTTACAGGGCGAATGCCAACAAGACTACATTTGGATTAACAGGTTCGAATCCTGTCTCGTCTGATAGACGTTGAACGTCTTGTTTATTTAGTCGCTCACCCTTTTCAATATGGCAGGCAAATGCCTGGGGAAACTACAACATGGATATCCTTGTGTCGCAGGTTCGAGTCCTGTCTCTGTTATCCAAAATAGCAGAGTAGCTCAGTTGGTAGAGTAAAGGCATGTTTCCCTTAAAAACTTGTTGCGTGCCATATTACTTTTACGGCAGCAGGCGGATGCTCGGAGAGGGTACATTAACCTTTCACGTTAAAACCGTTTCTCTTCATGTTTATCCGCTACGCTGCCATCCATTCGAGGCCGTCTGAAATATTCAGGCGGGCTGATATAAAAACCGTTTTCGGTATATTTGGCAAATACCGGAGGAATTACAGCCTACCAAGCTCGAGGTCGCGGGTTCGAGTCCCGTCTCTGTCGCCAACTATGGCAGAGTAGCTCAGAGGATAGAGCGCGTAAAAATTTCTCCACTCTTTGTTGCCCAATGTGCCACCCCTTATGGGCGAATGCTATTAGGATTACATTCCTTTCTTGCTACAAACCCGAATGATCCTAATTAAACTGGTCGCCCTACGGCAGTAGGCGGATGCCCGGAAGAGAATACATTAGCTTTCAGTTAAAAACGCTTCTCTTCATCTTTAGCCGCCACGCTGCCACCCATTCAAGGCCGTCTGAAAAACAAAGCTAAAACAAGTTCAGACGGCCTCAAACCAACAATATGAAAGAAAATGAAAATGGCTAATACTAATTTGTTTCAATCTATTAAAAACCGTTTTACTAAAACCGATACCCATAATGAAGCCGGCGGCATCGCCTACACGCTGACGCCCAAACAACAGCTGGCACAGCTTGCGGCTACCGGTTGTCTGAATAATACCTTCTATGCTGATGCACAAAGCCAACTTGACCAAGTGCTGAAATTGGCAGAAAGCCTGGATGCCGAGTTTATTGCCAAAACTGCCGTATATGCCCGTCAAAAAGGTTTTATGAAAGATATGCCTGCGCTGTTGCTTGCCGTGTTGGCGCAAAAAGACGTGAACATGCTCGCTCGTGTATTCGACCAAGTGGTGGACAACGGTAAAATGTTGCGTAACTTCGCACAAATTATCCGCAGCGGCGCAGTCGGCAGAAAATCCTTCGGCAACCGTCCGAAAAAACTGATGCAGACTTGGCTTTTGACCGCCACCGAAAAACAACTGTTGAACGCCGCTGTCGGAAATTCGCCGTCGCTGGCAGACGTGGTCAAAATGGTGCACCCAAAACCGCGTGAAGCATGGCGTGCCGCATGGTTTGCATGGCTGATCGGCAAACCGTACGATCGCGAAGCATTGTCGCCCATTACCCGTGCTTTTGAAGATTACAAACAAAGCCGAGAAGGCGAATTGCCCAACGTTCCTTTCCAAATGCTTACAGCTTTAGACTTGAACTGCGGTGACTGGGCGCAAATCGCCCGCAACGGCTCATGGCAGCAGGTTCGCCAAAACCTGAACACTTTCCTGCGCCATGAAGTATTTGCCAAAAGCAAAAACATCAAAATGGTGGCAGAAAAACTGCGTGACGAAACCGCCATTGCCCGCGCCCGCGTCCTGCCTTACCAATTGCTGACCGCGTATCAGGCAACATCTGACCAAATGCCGTTTGAAATCCGCGAAGCCCTGCAAGATGCGATGGAAACTGCCGTACAAAACGTACCGGCAATCCAAGGCAAAGTCGTGGTTTGCCCGGATGTATCCGGCTCCATGCACAGCCCGGTTACCGGCTATCGCGGCAGTGCGTCCACCAAAACCCGCTGCATCGACATTGCCGCACTTGTGTCCGCTGCCATGTTGCGTACTAATCCGCAAGCCCGCGTGATACCGTTTGAGCAAATCACGGTAAACGTGAAGCTCAACCCACGCGACAGCATCATGACCAACGCCGAAAAACTCGCCAATATCGGTGGAGGCGGAACAGCATGTAGCGCACCGCTTGCCATGTTGAACCGTGAAAAAGCTGAAGTGGATTTGGTCGTCATCGTGTCAGACAACGAAAGTTGGGCAGATGACAGCCAACGATGGGGTGGTAAAACCAGTCTGATGAAAGAATGGGACATCCTGAAAAAACGCTGTCCCGAAGCCAAACTCGTTTGCCTGGATATCCAGCCTTACACCAAGGCTCAAGCACGAAACCGTCACGATATCTTGAACATCGGCGGCTTCTCCGACCAAGTGTTTGCCCTGATTGGTTCCTTTGCCGAACGAGGTATGGGTACAGATTTCTGGGTAGATGAGATTGAGAAAACGCCGCTGGCAGCTGTGAACTGAAGCTAAGGCCGTCTGAAAAAAGGGTAGAAATATTTTTTCAGACGGCCTATTTATTCAGGACAAGCTGAGAACAAGAATAAGGAAACAAAATGCAAAAATTTATCTTAATACGCGGTCATCAGGGTTCGGGAAAATCGACTTTTGCCGAACAAAAAGCCGCCGAATTTAAAGCGCAGTATCAGGATGCGGAAGTTGTCCGTATTGAAAACGATTTGTTTATTACCGATGAATACGGTGAATATCGTTGGTCGGGCGAAGCGGTGGATAAGGCGCAGAAATGCGGCAATGCCTTGATGACTGAAACCTTGAGACTTGGACGCCAAAATCCGAATCGAAATATTTTGATCATTAATTCCAATACCAACCAAAAAGCTTCGCGTTGCCGTCATTTATTGGATCAGGCGGAGAAAAGCGGTTTTGAAACAGAAATTTATCGACTGCACAATTTCTATCCCAATCTGCACGGCGTGAAAGAGCATGATGTGTTGGCGGCGTATATCAAGCTGAACTAAAACCGTGTGGCAAACGAAATCCATATCGAGGCTGTGCAGCCGGCAAATACAGAGCAGTTAGAAAAAATCAAACAGATGCAGGCTATCGAGCATAAGCCGCTGCTGTTTGATGAGGCGCAGCAAACCTTTGTGACCGATCATTATCTGCAACACGGCAGCCGTAACTTTACTGCCAAAGCATCCAAGCGTTATCCTGAATTGCGCGTGTTGAAATACGCACGCAGCGTGTTCTATAACAACTGCTTTGATGATGCTTTGCTGGAAATGCGCGGTTTGATTATCGACGCGCACAACCGCATCATCGTGCGTCCGTTTAAAAAAGTGTTCAATTATTCGGAACGTATTGCCAAATGCAGCCGTTATCCGATCATAATCGGCGACGAGAGACTGGTAGATGCGGTGGTGAAAGTAAACGGCTTCCTCGGCTGCTGTACTTTCGTATCGCTTTCAGACGACCATCCGTCCCACGGCGCGACGTTTGACGGCAAAGTGCTGTATTCGACTACCGGCTCGCTTGATAGTGCGTTTGCCGACATGACCGCCGCACATTGCGCTCAATACGAAACCCTGTTCCACGCTTATCCAAACCATACTTTTTTGTTTGAAATCACAGATGCGAAAGACGTGCACATCATCCGCGAAGCATTGGGCGAAACCTTAATCGGCTGCATTGATGTGGCGACCGGCCGTCAATTTTCTGAAGCGGAATTGGACGAAATCGGCAAACAATACGGCGTTCGCCGTCCAGAAACGCTGAAAAACATCACGTTCGGCGAGCTGAAAGGCCGTCTGAAAAATGTGGAGCACGAAGGTTTTATGGTGTTTGATGCCCAAACCGGCGAAATGCTGTTCAAACTCAAATCGCCGTATTACTTGATTTCCAAGTTTCTGGGACGAAGCAACGAAGGCAACATCGGACGCAAGCTCGACAAACGCCACGTCGACGAAGAGTTTTACCCTTTAATCGACCACATCCGCGAACATCGCGAAGCGTTCAACGCCATACCGGAATTGGATAAGATTGCGTTTATCCAAGCATTCTTGCGGCAATTGTAAGGCCGTCTGAAAATATATGGAGCAACATGTATTTATTTTCCGCGCTCGTATGCTTCAATTTCACCGACTTTAGGTGCATAGCCGCTGTTTGTGTCGTGACGCAAGTCCAACCAGATATCGACCAATGCCCAAGCAGCCGGAGCGGCAATCACGTTTTGCCCCATACATAAAACCTGCGCATCATAGTTTTCCACCGAGCCGTGGAGCGTGAGTAAATCATGCGCCGTTGCCGCCCGTATGCCGCGCACCTTATTGGCGGCGATTGCCGTACCCACGCCGGTGCCGCAAATCAACAGCGCACGGTCGGCGCGTCCTGCCGCGACTTCTTCGGCCGCGGCAAACGAGAGTTGCGGATAGGTCCCTTCGGGCGAGGATAAATCGACCAAGCTGCTGACGCGCGGGTCGTTTTGCAGATGCGCTTTGAGCGCGTCTTTCAATATTGCGCCGTTGGCCGGCGCGGCAATAACCAAACGCATAAAAACTCCTTGAAGCA
>NZ_JBQCWZ010000017.1:0-45256 GCF_051956895.1 Neisseria sp. P0021.S006 | reverse complement strand
AACAGTTTAAGTTTGGCGGCCATAGCGAGTTGGTCCCACGCCTTCCCATCCCGAACAGGACCGTGAAACGACTCAGCGCCGATGATAGTGTGGTTCTTCCATGTGAAAGTAGGTCACCGCCAAACACTCATTCCGAAGCCCCCGACTGATGTCGGGGGCTTTTTACATGCCTGTCGGTTCTGTCGGTTTGATGACTCATGCATTCTTGTTGTTTAAATTAAAGGATGATAACTATGTTGTTATTCTTGAACATAAAGTGCCGAAAGTTACGGTTAACTGTTTAGAATATTTGAAATCGAACGGTATTTGCGTTATTATGTCGTATGCATTTATATGGAATAGGGCCGTGTTCTACTGTCGTGTGGCAGTGTCTGCGGGGAAGTAAAACTGTCCTGCAGCCGGCCCGGTTGATTCAATCCAACACGTTATAGGAAAACCCTGATGAAGAAATTTTTATTTGGTGTCTTTGCCGCCGTGTGTACGGCATTCTCTTTGGCTGCCGTGAACGTCAATACGGCCTCTTCTGCCGAACTGGAGGCATTGCCGGGTATCGGCCCGGCTAAGGCGAAAGCGATTGTGGAATATCGTCAGAAGAACGGTGCGTTCAAATCGGTGGAGGAGCTGAAAAACGTGAAGGGCATCGGTGATGCGGTGCTGAACAAGTTGAAGGCGGAGGCGACGGTTTCTTCTGCCGCGCCTAAGGCCGCGCAGCCTGCCGTGAAAAAATAAGTCTGACGGACGTTTGTGCCGTATATGCCGCCCCGAGGCCGAACCGTTTGCCGGTTGGGCCACGGGGCGGCTTTGTTTGGGGGTGGGAATAAAACTTGAACCAGTGGAGACTTTACATGGGGTGAAGGGATAAACGGATAGGGTGCCTCTTGTTGGATAGAGATATAGAAGATAAAGGGAAGAAAGATATGTACTTAAAGGCATTTGACAGAAAATGGGATAGGGCAACTGTGCAGAGGGGCTACTCCTTGATACAGCTGCTGGTGGTGATGCTGCTGGTTTCGATCTTGGCAACGGCGGCCTTTACGGTCTATCGGGAATCGGTCCGCTCGGCCAACCTGCGTGCGGCTCATGCAGCGCTGCTGGAAAATGCGCGCTTTATGGAGCAGTTCTATACGAAAAAGGGCAGCTTTAAGCTGACGTCGACGAAGTGGCCGGAACTGCCGGTGAAGGAGGCGGGCGGTTTCTGTATCAGGATGAGCGGTCAGGCTAAGGGCATCCTGGAGGGTAAGTTTACCTTGAAGGCGGTGGCGCTGGACAGGGAGGCGGAGCCGAGGGTGCTGCGCTTGAACGAGTCGCTGACGGCGGTGGTGTGCGGGAAGATGAAGGGGAAGGGCAGCTGTACGGACGGTGAGGAGATATTTAGGGGCAATGATGCGGAGTGTCGGCCTTTTACGGGGTAGAAACCTGATCTAAAGGGAGGAAGCGGATAAAGAAATAGGACGTGCTCAGGCACGTCCTTTAGGGAGAGGGGCTATTCGCTCCAGCTGACCCAGCCCAGCATCCAAGTAAGGAGAATCAGACCACCAAATACAATACGGTAGTAGGCAAAAGGTACATAGTTTTTACTGGAGATAAATTTCAGCAAAGCTTTTACTGCCAATAGACCGGCGATAAATGCTGCGATAAAACCGATGGCAATTTGTCCGACATCTTGTAAGGTAAAGAGTTTGTAGTTTTTTAAGATGTCGTAACCTGTTGCCGCAATCATCATTGGTACAGCAAGGAAGAATGAAAATTCGGTAGCCGTTTTACGTTCTAATCCCCACAGCATACCGCCCATGATGGTGCTGCCTGAACGTGATGTCCCAGGGATAAGGGCACAAATTTGGGCGCATCCTACAACAAATGCGTCGATTGGGCGCATATCGTCTACATGATTGACTTTAGGTTTGGCTGTTGTTTGGCGTTTTTCAACCCATAAAATGAAGAAACCACCGAGTACTAGCATAGTAGCAACAGTAATGGGGTTGAAAAGATGCAATTTAATTTGTTTACTGAATAAGAGGCCAACAATCGCAGCGGGGATGAACGCGATAAATAAATTCAGCACAAAGCGATTGGCTGTTCGCTCTTTGCCTAGTCCTTTTATGATATGGGTAAATCGTTGGCGATATTCGAATACGACGGCTAATACGGCACCGAGCTGGATGGCAATTTCGAATACTTTTCCGTTGCTTTGGAAATTCATTAAGTCGCCAAATACAATCAAGTGACCGGTACTTGAAATAGGGAGGAACTCGGTTAAACCTTCGATAATACCGAGAATAAGTGCTTTAAATAAAATCAAAATGTCCATAAGTTTTCAGACGGCCTTGAGGCCGTCTTTCTTTTGTTGAATAGTTAAAGTGGTTTTGAGGATTGTTCGCGGCGGACTTTGACGATGAGCTCGTCTATGGTTTTCATACCGACTTTCCAGTCGCTACCATTGAAATTGACTTTGTATTTACCACCGACGATGACAGTTGGTGTGTTTTCAATTCGATAAGTTTCCGTCAATTGCTGCATTTTTGCAGCAGCCGACGCGGCAGCAGGGCTATTGTAGGTTTGAAGTAGTTTTTGACTGTCAAAACTTGTCTGTTTGCCGACCCATGATCGGAATACATTTGCATCAGCCAAGTTAATCTTCTGTTCGTAAACAGCTTTGAAGATGACTGGATTGGCCTGATATTTTAAACCTGAAAGATTGACGGCAGCGGCTACTTTGGCCAAGCCTAACATTTCAGGCATCCAAACGACGTGTTCTGTCCGTAAGGAAACATCTTTGGCAAAGGTTTTGCTGTGTTGCAACAAAACTGGATCGAGATGGTAACAATGGACGCAGAAGTAGCCGAAAAATTCTAGCACTTCAATTTTTCCGGCTTGCTGCTGCGGGATAGGGCGACTAAGAACGGTATAGTCCACGCCTTCGGTAGCAGCCTGCGCACTCAGACTGAGCAGGATCAGGCTGAGTACGGCAATGGTTTGTTTCATACGCTGCTTCATCAGTGATTCCATTATTTGGTAGAACGAATCAAGCTGTTGATATTATGGTCTTGCAGGTTTTTTTGCAGTTTCACAGCGGCTTCCTGCTGCATAGTGTTACTTTGAACTCGGTAAATGGTTTTGTCGCCGTTTTGCGATTCAACCACTTTGGAAGAAACACCTAAAATAGCCAGTTTTGCACGTTGTGAATCTGCGCTGGAACGGTCTGCATATGAACCAAGTTGCAGGAAGGCTTTTTTACCGCTGTTGGCAGCTGCTTCGGCTTTTTCTGCTGACTGTTTATTTGCAGCGTTGCTGCTTTCTTTTGTTGCAGAGGCATTTGCTGCTTTACGTGCTTTTTCGATGCTGCCGCTGTTGAGGATTTGCTCAGGTGTCGGCTTGTTTTGTTTTTTGGCTTCGGCTGCTTTTTTCTCAGCCAATTTGCGCTCGGCACGCTCTTTTTGTTTGTCGGTCAGTTGGTCGGCTGCTTTTTTATCTTTTGCAGTTTTATCAGTAGCTTCTTTTTCAGCTTTGGCTTTTTCTGCGCGTTTTTTCTCTAATTCGGCTTTTTTCTCGGACAGTTTTTTCTTGGCGGCTTCTTTTTCTGCTTCCGTTTTTGCGGCTTTTTCTTTGGCTTCACGTTCGGCTTTGTCGGCGGCGGCTTTTTCAGCTTTTTCTTTGGCTTCACGTTCTGCTTGTTCGGCTTTTTCCTGAGCTTCTTTTTCCGCTTGAGCTTTTTCTTCAGCTTCTTTGGCAGCCTTTTCAGCCTCTTCTTTAGCTTTGGCTTCTTTCTCAGCAGCTTCTTTTTCTGCTTTGGCTTTTTCTTCATCTGCTTGGGTAGATGAAGTGTCGGTGGTTGGGCGTTTCTCTGCTTTGTCCTGAGGTTTCAGGATTTCAGGTTCTTCGCTTTGTTTAGGCTGAGTCAGCTCTTTGAAAACGTTTTGGTTGCCTTGGTTCAAGAAGAACAAAATACCGGCAATAATACCTGTTGCCAGTATCAGGCCGAAAAAGAAACCGGCCAAGCCTTTGCCATATTGTGTAGATTTTTTCATGACTTACCTTGTAATAATGTGTTCAGACGGCCTGAAGGGAGACTGTCTGAGTTTGGATTCGATATTTTATCAATAACCGTTATGGACGGCAAAATCCTGATGCTTTGTTTACTCTAGTTTTACTTAAACATAAAGATTCAGGCCGTCTGAAAAGTTAAAGGGCGCGACGGAAGCCGATGGCTTTCATCACATGGGTTTTGCTGACTTCTTCGTCGCCTGCCAAATCAGCCAGCGTACGGGCAACGCGCATGATGCGGTGGAAGCTTCGAGCGGAAAGGGATAGTTTTTCGAGCATGGTTCCCAAGGCTTCTTGCGCTTCTTTTTGGATGCGGGCTTTACCATCGAGCTCGCTGACACTCAGTTCGGCATTGACTTTGCCTTGTCTGTTGTATTGGATTTTGCGTGCGGCGGTAACGCGTTCCAATACTGTGGCACTGGATTCGCCTGCTTCTTGTTGCATCAATTCGGCAGCGGAAAGGCTGGGTACTTCGATGGTTAAATCAATACGGTCGAGCAATGGCCCTGAAATTTTGTTGCGGTAGCGGGCAACGCTTTCAGGCGTGCAGCAGCAAGGTTTGGATGGATGACCAAGATAGCCGCAAGGGCAGGGGTTCATGGCGGCGACAAGTTGGAACTTGGCCGGATAAACTGCTTGGCGTGCGGCGCGGGAAATATGGATTTCGCCGTTTTCCAAAGGTTCGCGCAACACTTCTAATACTTTACGGTCAAACTCGGGCAATTCGTCTAAAAACAACACTCCGTGGTGCGCCAATGAAATTTCGCCCGGACGCGGGTCTGAACCGCCACCCACCATAGCAGCCGAGCTGGCACTGTGATGAGGGCTGCGGAAAGGACGGTTGCTGTCGAGTTGCTGTTGATGGTTGGGCAGGAGCGAACGCAAAGCCCATACTTCGACCAATTCGTCTTCGGTCAAAGGCGGAAGGATGCCGGGCAAACGTTGCGAAAGCATGGATTTGCCCGTACCCGGCGGGCCCATCATCAACAGGCTGTGTCCGCCTGCCGCTGCGATTTCTAAAGCAAGGCGAGCGGTATGCTGGCCTTTAACATCGGCTAAATCAGGTATTTTACTTTGTTCAGACGGCCTTTGCGTCAGCTTGCATTCAGTTTGTGTCAGCGGTTCGATACCGTTTAAATGTGCGGCCACTTCGCCTAAAGAACGCGCACCATAAACCGCGATACCGCGCATAACGGCAGCCTGTTCGGCATTTTCTTGCGGCAAGACGAACGAACGACCTGCCTGCATTCCCTGCCATGCCATGGCCAGCGCGCCGCGTACGGGACGCAGCAGCCCGGACAGCGCCAATTCTCCGGCAAACTCATATTGCGCGAGCTTTTCAGGATTAATTTGTCCCGATGCGGCAAGAATGCCCAAGGCAATCGGTAAATCGAAACGGCCGGATTCTTTGGGGAGGTCGGCCGGTGCGAGGTTGACGGTAATTTTCTTGGCGGGGAAGTCGAAACCGCTTTGGATGATGGCGGCACGCACACGGTCGCGGCTTTCTTTGACTTCAGTATCGGGCAAGCCGACGATATTGAAATGTGGCAAGCCGTTGGCAAGGTGGGCTTCCACTTCGACCAACGGCGCATTCATGCCGCTTAAGGCGCGGCTGTAAACCAAAGCAAGCGACATGTTTCAGACGGCCTTATTCGGCAGCTTCAGTTTGTTGTTTGATTTCGGCAACAGCTTCTTCCGCAGCAGCTTCGGCCGCTTTCAAAGCAGCTTCTTCAGGCTCTTGAGCGGCTTCGAGTTTGACCAAACGGGCTTCCAATTCGGCCAGTTTGGTACGGGTTTTAATCAAAACCTGTTGTTGGATGTCGAATTCTTCGCGGGTCACCAAGTCCATGCGGTTGAACGCGCTGCCGAGCATGGCTTTAACGTTTTTTTCCATGTCTTTGGCAGGGCTGTTGGCGATGGTTTCGCTGATTTTGGAGCTGACTTCTTCAAAAAGTTGTTTGCCGAACATAATCCGTATCCTTTATTCAGAATGTATATAGAAATTCAAGTGGCTATTGTATAAGGAAAAAGGCCGTCTGAAAACGGGAATTTTGAGACGGCCTTTGCTTTCTATCGTAAATATTCCGTGTATTTTAACGTTCAACACGGGCTTCAAAAATAGGCATCAGCCACGCGCCGCCTGTGAAGCCTTTGCATGAACCGGTGGTGTGTTCCTCACTGCGGACAAACGTTTTACCGTCCCACACCGCTGCATTACCAGACCAGCAGTCGCCGATCCCTCGGCCTTTGAAGCTGCCGCTAAGGGTGGCTGTTTTCTCATCGAATCCACCGTGACCGCCGTATGTCATTGGCGGTAGCACTTGTTCGATTTTGGTTAATTCTTTGTTGGCAATGGCATAGTAGCCGCCGGTTTGATAGGCTCCGCCGATACAGATGGCCTCTACCAATACTTGTTGTTTGTTGAGCGGATAAATACTTAGGCTGCGATTCCAATCCATGTGCTCTTTATCATGCAGGGCGGGGCAGTAATTGTCATCGTCAGTGGGAGCATAGTTGTTGCTGTCTCGCAGCAGTTTCATGACGGCATTGTGGCGCGGCGTGTTTTGCTCCAGCGTATCGCCTGCATTTTTCGGCACGGCAACGGCGCGGATAACGGGTTTGGGTTGAGGATTGAGGACTGCCTGACTGCTGTTGCCTTTGCGTATCAGTGCGGAAGGTGTGTTCAGACGGCCTTGGAATTCGTCCGTTTTCAACATCGCCGCCGCTGCGCCTTTGTCGGACAAATGCCATTCATATTTTCCAGAGCGGATGCTGATTTTGCTCTCTTTTTTCAATGCTTCGAGTAAGGCACTGGTTTGCGCGCTGCTCAATTTGCCTTGGCCTTTTTTATTGAACGCCAATTTGCCCAGTGATTTACCGTTCAATACCAATTCGTTGCGGGTTGCAATGCTGGCGAGTTGTGCTTCATCGTCATTAAATGGCAGTAGGGAAACTTCGCCAATTACTGCGGCATTCGCCCCTGCTTGTCGGGTAAACAGGATAGAAACCGGTGGTTCTATTTCATCTGCTTGGTATCCGGCAAGACGGCAGGTGCCGGTATTGTCGCAAGCAATGTCCCAGTCTTTGTAATTTTGATAAAAGCCTTGAGGCGGAGCAGCCAGTGCGGTGGCAGGCAAAACAGCCAGCAGCCATTTCTTCATGATGTATGCTTTCAATTTTATTTATGTAGATTCACAAAGACAGCATAGCAATCCAAGGTTTCGTTGCGCTGTTTTTGTGAAAATACGATGTGTCGTTCGTAAAAAGGTTTTGAATATTTAGATGTAAAAAGGCCGTCTGAAACTCCCGTTCAGACGACCTTTATTATTTTTTTACACGCCTGCGGCTGCTTTCAATGCGGCTGATTTGTCGGTGCACTCCCAAGTAAATTCAGGCTCTTCGCGACCGAAGTGGCCGTAGGCGGCGGATTTTCCGTAAATCGGGCGCAGCAGGTCGAGCATTTGGACGATGCCTTTAGGGCGCAGGTCGAAATGTTCGCGAACCAGGGCAATCAGTTTTTCTTCGCTGATTTTGCCGGTGCCGAAAGTATCGATGGAAATCGAAGTCGGTTCGGCAACGCCGATGGCGTAGGAAACTTGGATTTGGCATTGGGTTGCCAAACCGGCGGCGACGATGTTTTTCGCAACGTAGCGGCAGGCGTAAGCGGCGGAACGGTCCACTTTGGACGGATCTTTGCCGGAGAATGCACCGCCACCGTGCGGAGCTGCGCCGCCGTAGGTATCGACGATGATTTTGCGGCCGGTCAAACCGCAGTCGCCTTGCGGGCCGCCGATAACGAAGCGGCCGGTCGGGTTGATCAGGTATTTGGTTTCGTCGGTCAGCAGTTCAGACGGCAGAACCGGTTTGATGATGTGTTCGATCACGGCGTTTTTCAGCTCTTCGTAACCGATAGACGGATCGTGCTGGGTAGACAGGACGACTGTGTCGATGCGTTTTACTTTGCCGGTTTCGCTGTCGTAAACCACGGTCAGTTGGGCTTTGGCATCAGGACGCAGCCAAGGCAGGCGGCCGTCTTTGCGCAATTCGCTTTGGCGTTGCATCAGGCGGTGGCTGTAATAGATGGCAAACGGCATCAGGGTAGGGGTTTCGTCGCAGGCATAGCCGAACATCAAACCTTGATCGCCCGCGCCTTGGTTCAGGTCGATGCCTTCGCCTTCGTTCACGCCTTGGGCGATGTCCGGAGATTGTTGGTCGTAGTACACGCCGACTGCGCAGCCGTTGGCATCAAAGCCCAGCTCGGAGGAGTTGTAGCCGATGCGTTTGATGGTTTCGCGTGCAACTTTGATGTAGTCCACTTGGGCGGTGGTAGTGATTTCGCCTGCCAATACGCACAAGCCTGTGTTGACCAAGGTTTCTGCTGCGACACGCGCTTTGGGGTCTTGCGCCAAGATGGCATCCAAAATCGCATCGGATACTTGGTCGGCAACTTTATCCGGATGGCCTTCGGATACCGATTCGGAAGTAAACAGATATTCGCTCATTGCTATTCTTTCATTAAAAACAGGCTGCTGTGTTTTCAGACAGCCTTTTATTTCGGACAGCGGAAATCATAACAAAAACTCCGCTTTTTCTCTATACAAGTGAGAAACATTCGCACTTGTCTGCTGTTTCGGAATCCTGTTGCACGTTTCTTACAGGCAAAAAAATTCCCGCATTAAGCGGGTTTGGATTGCTCTGGCGAGCCACATCGGTTTTTCAACCGTCCACCTTACCTTTCCGTTTGAAAAGCAGGTTGGCATGGAATTCCCAACTCTTAATGCAGCGCGGATAGTAGCAGAAAAGCAGGTGTGCCGCAATATATTTGCCCGAAGTCTGTTTTGTTCAGACGGCCTGTTTCGTTTACAATCTGTCCACTTCATTTTGGTAAAACCTTATGCAAACGCTTGTTACCTTTGTTTTTAAATTTTTGGCCGCGCTGCCTTTGGCTTGGTTGCACAAATTAGGCAATCTGCTGGGCAGTTTGGGTTTCCGTTTGCTGTCGAAAGATCGCCGACGTGTTTTCGAAAACATGAAACTTGCCGGCTTGAACCCGACGGACGAGGCGGTGAAAAAAGTTTTCCGTGAAACGGCAAAAGGCGGCTTGGAATTGCCGGTGGCGTTTTTCAGACGGCCTGAGGAAATTGAAAACCTGTTTGTCAGCGTCAATGGTTGGGAACATGTTCAGACGGCCTTGAGCGCGGGCGAAGGTTTGCTGTTTATCACGCCGCACATCGGCAGCTATGATTTGGCCGGCCGCTACATCAGCCAGCAGCTGCCGTTTCCGCTGACGGCGATGTACAAGCCTCCGAAAATCAAGGCTTTTGATGCGGTGATGCAGGCGGGGCGCGTGCGTGGCAAGGGTAAGACTGCGCCGACCAGCATTCAGGGCGTCAAACAAATCATCAAAGCGCTGCGCGGCGGCGAAGCGACCATTGTGTTGCCGGACCATGTGCCGTCTCCGGAAGAAGGCGGCGACGGCGTGTGGGTAGACTTTTTCGGCAAACCTGCCTACACTATGACGTTGGCGGGCAAGCTGGCGCAAGTCAAAGGCGTGAAGGCTTTGTTTTTCTGCGGCGAGCGTCTGCCCGATGGGAAAGGCTTTGTCTTGCACATCGAGCCTTTGCGCGGCGAATTGAACGGTGATAAGGAGCACGACGCGCGTGTTATCAATGAAAATACCGAATATTGGATACGCCGTTTTCCGGAACAATATTTGTTTATGTACAACCGCTACAAACATCCCGAAGGCGCGCCTTTCCCGCCGGAAGTATAGGCTTGCCGAATGTAAAAAAACCTGCTTGGACTCAAGCAGGTTTTGTATTTGGTCGGAATGAGAGGATTCGAACCTCCGACCCCTTCGTCCCGAACGAAGTGCGCTACCGGGCTGCGCTACATTCCGAATGTGGGAAATTATAGGATAGGGGAAGCCGGTTTGTACAGAGGTCGATAAATAATTAATAATTGGCTGCTGATGGGTTTGTTGTGTTTTAGGCCGTCTGAAGCGATGTGTTTCAGACGGCCTGTGTTTTTGTTTGCCGCTTCTGCTGAAGCATTTGTCCTAATGGCATTATAATGTGGGCAATTGTTTTTTAGATTGTCTGCTATGTTTTATCTTTATCAGTCCGACCGTTTGGAAGCGCTTGCCGAAATGTGCGCGCATATTCATCAGGCCTTGCCTTTGGATGTGGTATTGGCACAGGAAGAAGTGGTGGTGCAGAGCCAGGGGATGCGGCGTTATCTGAATGTGTTTTTCGCGCGCAAACTCGGCGTGGCGGCGAATTTGAAGTTCAGCCTGCCTGCCGGTTTGGCGTGGCAGCTGATGCGCAAATTGGTTCCCGATGTGCCGCCGCTCAGTCCGTTTTCGCCTGAAGTTATGCGCTGGCGTTTGCTGGATTTGTTCCGCAGCGAAGCGTTTCAGACGGCCCCGGAGTACGAAAACGTGCGCCTGAAGCTGGAAAGTTATTTGCACAGCTCGGCATCGGCGGATTATCAGCTTGCCGGACAGATGGCAGATATTTTCGACCAATATTTGGTGTACCGCCCGGATTGGATTGATGCGTGGCAGGCTGGGAAGCTGCTGGGTTTGGGCGATGATGAGGATTGGCAGGCGCGGCTGTGGCGTTATTTGGATGATGGCAGCCAATCGGCGCCGCACCGCGTGGCCTTGTGGGAAAAGCTGTTGGCGCAGTTGGATAAATCGGTTTTGCCGCAAAGGTTGTTTGTATTCGGCATTTCGACAATGGCACCGATGTATCTGCAACTGCTGCACCAAATTTCCAAGCATTGCGATGTGTTTGTGTTCGCGCTCAACCCGAGCAGCCAATATTGGGGCGAGGTCATCGACGAGGCGCAAATTTTGAAAAGGGGCGATGAGGCGGATTTGTCGCAGGCAGGGCATCCGCTGTTGGCTTCTTTGGGCAAGCAGGGACGCGATTTCTTTGATTTTCTGTCGGAAGTGGAAACCGAGCAGGATATTCAGGTTTATGAAGAGGGAAGAGACGATACCTTGTTGCATTGCCTGCAAAACGATATCCAAAACTTGATCATGCCGTCTGAACGCTTATATCAACAGGAAGAAGGCGAAGCAGGCGCGCAGCAGGCTTTGGTTCAGGTTCACGATGCGGACGGCAATCCAGTGTGTGTCGAGCCGGACAAGCTGCTGAACGACGGCTCAGTCAAAATCGTTGCGGCACACAGCCCTTTGCGCGAATTGCAGATTTTGAAAGAAGAGCTGTCGCTGGTGTTGCAAAAAAATCCCGACTGGCAGCCGCACGATATTGCCGTTTTGACGCCGAACATCGAGCCGTACAGTCCGTTTATCGAAGCCGTTTTTGGACAGGAGCATGTAGGCAGCCAGGCTTTGCCGTATTCGATTTCGGATGTGAAACTCAGCCGCCGTCAGCCCTTGCTGTATGCTTTGGCGCAAACTTTGGACTTGCTGGAGAGCCGGTTTGAAGTGGACAAGGTTTTGCCTTTACTGGAGAGTTGGTTGGTGCTGCAACGCTTCGGTTTGAGCGAAGAGGATGTGCCGCTGCTGCATGAGACTGTTGCCGGATTGAATGTGCATTGGGGGTTGGACCAAACCATGCGCGAGGGTAAAGACAACCTCTTTACTTGGCAGCAGGCGGTAGAGCGTTTGGCCTTGGGCTGGATGCTGCCTGAAGGCGGCAACGGCATGTGGCAGGGCGTGAGCGCGTGGCATAGCAATGTCAATCAGCTGGACGTGTTCAGCGGTTTTGCCGAATTTATCCGTACTTTAGCCGATATGGCGGCGCAATGGCAAGAGCCTGCCAATGTGGAGAGCTGGGTGCAGCGTTGCCGTGATTTGCTGGAGAAACTGTTTGCTCCGGATACGGACGACCAATACGCCAAGCAGCAGTTTGAGCAGTCTTTGGCGAAATGGCAGGAAGAGGCGCAGTTGGCCGAATTTGACGGATTGTTGCCGTGTAAAACCGTTATCCGCCATATCCGCCGCTTTTTGGACAGCGAAAGCCAAGCCGGATTTTTGAGCGGCGGCATCACTTTTTGCAGTATGGTGCCGATGCGCAGCCTGCCGTTTAAAATGGTTTGCCTACTGGGTTTGAATGACGGCGATTTTCCTCGCAATACCAAAGCGGCGGTGTTCGACCTGATTGCCAAACATCCGAAAAAAGGCGACCGCGCCCGCCGTGACGACGACCGTTATCTCTTCCTCGAAGCCTTAATCAGCGCGCGCGAAATGTTGTATTTGTCTTATATCGGCCGCGATATACGCAATGATGCCGAGTTTGCGCCGTCTTCATTAATCAGCGAGCTGCTGGATACCATCGCCGCCATGACGGGGAAAAGCGGGCGTGAGTTGTCGGAGAAATGGGTGAAACATCATCCTTTGCAGGCGTTTTCGCGCCGTTATTTCCAAAAGGACGCGCTTTCAGACGGCCTCTTCAGTACGCGCCAAGATTATGCCGATGCATTGAACCAACCGCAAGCGGAAGCGCAGCCGTTTTTCCTTGAGGCTTTAAGTCAGGAAGAGCCGGGCAAAACCATTCATCAAGGCGAACTCATCAGTTTTTGGCGCAATCCTGTCAAAGTTTGGCTGAAGAAAAATTTAAGCTGGGATCAGCCGTATCTGGACGGCGCATGGGAATCTGCCGAACCGTTTGAGCCGCAACATGAAGGTCGGATTGCCGATGCCTATTTGGATGCGCGGCGCAAAGGTGAAGATTTTGAAGATACGGCCATTCGGCTGAATGCAGAAAGTCTGATGCCGGTAGGCGAGTTGGGCGGCTTATGGCAGAAGCAGTATCAGATATCTGCGAAAAACGTGGATACCGAGTTGATACACAGTAACAAAAGGCCGTCTGAACCTTATGAAGAATCCTTTGACGATTTGGTTTTACAAGGCACCATCGGCAATCTTTATGAGTGCGGCCGCATTGTGTTCCTAAATCAAAAAGACAATGCACCCAACCGCATTGCCCGTTTATTGGAGCATTTGATTTTTTGCGCCATCGCCCCTAAATCCGTTGAAAGCCGACAAACCTATATTGTCAGCCTGGGACAGACCGAAACCTATGCCGCCATCGGGCAAGAGGTGGCGAGGGCACTTTTGAAAGAATGGTTGGTATATTTCCGAATCGGACAAAATACCCCCTTGCCGTTTTTTGCCAAAACCAGCCTTGCCGCTGCGGAGGAGTACAACAAGAAAGAGGATTGGGATGCTGCCTTGAGAAAAGCCCATGATGTTTTTAATGGCAATAAAATGAGCAAAGGGCAGAAAGAATATACCGAAGTGAAGCTGGTGTTTGGTCATTCGGAAGAATCGCCGCTTGATGAGCCACTATTTGAAAACCTCGTCGTCAATCTACTTGTTCCACTTTTGACCGGCGTAGCAGGGAAAACCAATGCAACAGAACAGGAGTAAAGCATGGCCACTTATGCAGAATATTTGGATTTTGATACTGAAGAAGACAAATTGAAACAGCAGCAACTCTATCAGGCGACCGAGTTGTCGGCGCAAACGGTAGCAGAGGTTAAAAAGATCAGTCGTCCGCAAAACTGGTTGCTTGCCGCTGCGCCATATTGTCCTGATTGTCGCGTGTTTGTGCCGTTTATTCAGAAAATGGCGGAGTTGAACCCCAATATCCGCGTCAACTATATTGCCCGTAACGATTTTGACGACAGCAGCCGTTTCGATAATCCTCGCCAACAGGAAATCGTCCGTACCAACCAAAAAATTCCTGCACTGTTCCTGATGGGGCATGAAGAGGCCGGGCCTGTGTTTAACGAGTTTCCGCAAGTGGTGTTAAACCAAATTGCGGCAGATGAAACCGGTCGCACGGAATTGCGCGATGCGTACCGTGCCGGCGAATTTAATGCCGATATTGAGGCTCAGATTGTAGCGGCGTTGGCATGGGCAGAGCAGCGTTGTTGAGTAGATATTGTTGGTGTGTAAGACTATATTTTGAGCCACTTTGATAAAGGGGACAATTTCTAGTGTAATTTAGTTCTTACCTAGATTTTCTCATTATGTATTTACGTTCTGGAACTTCAATGGTTTGAACAATTTCAAATCCCTCTTTTTGGTAGAGGTCTCTAGCTATTTGATTTGACTCAAAAACCGTTAGGGAAATACTTTCTATTTCTTCATTTTCAAACATTTCTTGAAGAAAGTATTGAAAAGCTTTTCTACCTAATCCTTTTCCCTGCTTCTGTGGAGCTATGAGAAATCTTCCAATATGAAGATTTTTATCTTCTAGTTTGATTTTCTGGATGATGCCTACAAACTCTTCTCCAACAAAAATGGAAAAAATCCCTTCCATCTTTTGCAAGGATTGGGCAATCAAGGGATAAGAAATCTTTGGCCCCATCCATTGCTTCTGAAAACTTTCTCCCAAAGCATTAGACCACTGACAAATGAGTTGGGCATTTTCTAACTGAAGTCCTTTTTCAAAGTGAATTTTCATATTTGCTCCTAAAACTTCTCTTATATCCAACTATTATACTCTTTCTCATATTTTTTCCGAATAATTAAGTATGATTCAACTTTATTTTTTTCTTGTTGGAACGATTCTTGCTTCCTTTCTTTGCTTTGTAATAAAAAGGCCGTCTGAAAAGATTTCAGACGGCCTTTTTTGATGCTCAACGTTTGATCAAATCTCGATTTTATTCGGCGTAAAGGTTTGCCATTTGTTGCAGGCTGGGCAGTGCCAGAAGAAGACTTGGGATTTGAAGTGGCAGTTGCGGCAGCGGTACATAACGCTTTTTTGCAGCTGGCGGCCGATAATGGAACGAATCATATCGGTGTCGGCTTTCCACTCCGGATTCATACTGCTGAGTTTCAAGCCAAGCAGGCGGTACACGCCGTTGAGGTCGGGTTTTTGGCGGACGAGTTCGACAGCGATTTGCGCCGCTTCGGTTTCGCCTTTGAGCAGCAGAGCCTTTTCGTAGATGACGTTGATCAGGTCAAGATCGGGAAAGGTTTGCATATAGCCGATGAGGCGGTTGAGGCCTTCTTCCTGCTTGCCTTGCGCGGCATAGGCTTCATAGAGCTTCTCGCCGACCATGCTCAGATAGGCGTGGTTTTGCTGCTCGATGGCGGAATACGCTTCCACTGCGGCAGGGAAGTTGCCCTGACGGTATTCGATGTCGCCGAGGATGATGTTGGCGCGCGTACATTTCTTGTTGGCTTCGAGTGCTTTGCCGATGTTGTAGCGTGCGGCGTCGAAGTTGGACTTGAACAGTGCGGCTTGGGCGATTTCGCAATAGAACTGGGCGATTTCAAACTGGTAGGTTTGTTCGTCATGGCTCAAGAGTTGCGCCATTTCGATGGCTTTTTCCCAGTCGCGGTCTTGTTGGTAAATACTCAAAAGGTGTTGGCGGGCTTCGCGTGCCATATCGCCTTCCTGCAAGCCGAGGAAGATTTGTTCGGCACGGTCCACCAAGCCTGCGCTTTGGTAGTTTTGCGCCAATTCAAAAAGCACGCGCGCGCGTTTTTCGTTGACTGTGTCGGGCGAATCGAGCAGGGCGCGGTGCATATTGATGGCTTTGTCGTTTTCGCCGCGTTGACGGTAGAGCTTGCCTAGGGTCAGGTTTAAGTCGTATGACTGCGGCTGTTGGTCAATCACTTCCGCCAATTCGCGCGCGGCGCGGCCACTGTTGCGGTCAACGAGGGCGTCAAGGCTTTTGTAAAACCCTGCCGGTATGCTTTTAGCCTGTTTCAGGACGGTCTTCATATCGACGCGCGCGGCAAACCAGCCCATAGCGAAGAAAACGGGGAGGAGGACGATGGGCAGTAAGATGACCCACAATTCGTTGTCCATGGTATTCCTTTATTGATTGGTGGCATTACGCTTTGGGAGTGGCTTCGGAAGTCGTTGCCGGTGTTTCGGTTTTGACCGGGGTCAGGTCTTTTTCGGAAAGGTGGGCGTATTTTTTCACTTCGGCACGCAGGCGGTTGTTTTCGCTGCGCAGGGACAGCAGACGGCCGAAGAGGGCAAACATACCGAACACGATACCGATAATAAATGCACCGAAAAGCACGACAATTAGCGGCAGATTGATGTTTTGGCCGGGCAGGTAGAAGAAGGATACGGTGTGGGTATTGGTAATGGCCAGCAGGAGGAAAACAAGAAGAATCAGGATTTTGATGATGGTATAGATGAGTTTCATGGGTTACTCCGGGTTGGCTGCGGTTGGGGCAGGCCGTCTGAAAAATGGTATCAGTTTAAACGATTTGCCGGATTTCGGATAGAACGGCATGTTTCAGACGGCAGGGGAGATGGTGTCTTTATGCTGACGGGTACTTGTCAAACCCATATTGAAAGGCGTATTGTTCAGTCTTTAGTTATTATCTTACAAATCAGAATAAGAAAGGCAATCATCATGAGCAGACCAGTCCCAGCCGTATTCGGCAGCGTTTTCCACGCTGAAATGCCCGTTATCGCTTATCGTGAAGGTAAATGGCAACCGGTAGAATGGCAATCTTCCAAAGACCTGACACTCGCCCCCGGCGCACATGCTTTGCATTATGGCAGCGAATGTTTTGAAGGTTTGAAGGCATTCCGTCAGGCAAACGGCAAAATCGTGATGTTCCGCCCGACTGCTAACATCGCGCGTATGCAGCAAAGCGCAGATATTCTGCACCTACCGTGTCCTGAGACAGAGGCTTATTTGAATGCTTTGATCGAATTGGTCAAACGTTCCGCCGAGGAAATCCCTGATGCGCCTGCCGCTTTGTACCTGCGTCCGACTTTGATCGGTACCGACCCTGTGATCGGCAAAGCCGGTTCTCCTTCCGAAACAGCCTTGCTGTACATTCTGGCTTCTCCTGTCGGTGACTATTTCAAAGCCGGTTCGCCCGTTAAAATCTTGGTGGAAACCGAACATATCCGTTGCGCCCCACATATGGGTCGTGTGAAATGCGGCGGCAACTACGCTTCCGCCATGCCTTGGGTATTGAAAGCCAAAGCAGAGCATGGTGCAAACCAAGTATTGTTCTGCCCGAATGGCGACGTTCAGGAAACCGGCGCGTCCAACTTTATCCTGATTAACGGCGATGAAATCATTACCAAACCGTTGACAGATGAATTCCTGCACGGCGTTACCCGTGATTCCGTGCTGACTGTTGCCAAAGATTTGGGTTACACTGTTACCGAGCGCAACTTTACTGTCGACGAGCTGAAAACTGCGATTGAGAATGGTGCGGAAGCGATTCTGACTGGTACGGCTGCGGTTATTTCTCCAGTAACTTCTTTCGTGATTGATGGCAAAGAAATTGAAGTGAAGAGCCAAGAGCGCGGTTACGCAATCCGTAAGGCGATTACCGACATTCAATACGGTTTGACAGAAGACAAACACGGCTGGTTGGTCGAAGTTTGTTAAGTAGAACGTTAATATAAAAGGCCGTCTGAAATATTTTTTCAGACGGCTTTTTTTATTGGCATTTAGAAGGAAAAAGCGATAATAAAATGCTAAATTTTTTAAACAAACGGTAGTATTTTTAGATAATCGGTATATAATGCGCAGTCATGTTGTAAAAATACATATTGGAAATATCGAATTTTATTGATTTTTAGAAGAAGTTAAAAACAGTTATAGATATTTATTCTGTATATTTTGTAAATTTAGTTAAATAGGGAATGCTAAAAACATATCGTGTTAGAATTTCCCTCCTTTTTGGCTTCGCGGGATTCACTCTGTCAAGTCAAAAAGGAAACCAGTGCAAGATAAAACCATTTTTATTTTGCTATAAAAATCAAAAATAACTTAACTCTGGATGAACTAATCAATTAAAAAGGGACTCTGATACATTTCCGTCAAAAATAACCGGATACATGGTACGCGGACAGATCGCCTATATAAAGTCATCCAAGGGTTCTGTCTGACACCATGACCGTTTCCAATCAGAAAACCGGCAGAAGGGGAAACGCTGCCGAGTTTCTCAAAGCGGCCAACTTCAGTTTGGCCTTTATACAGGCAATTGTTGTTACGACAGAATCCGTCTTACCTCTTTAATCAATCGGCTTTTTTGTTGCACGCTTGTGCGGTGGGAAAGGCGATATTCGATACAAGGAAATACGCTGATTATGTCACATAAACTTGCTCCTCTTGGCCGTACCCACATTCGTCACGGCTCATCCACACCTGAAGCAAATTCCAAATCATCTTCTCCTCTAAAAGAATGGATACACACCCACAATTGGGGGGATATGCCGTCGGTTTCTCCTGAGCTTAAGCAATTAAGCGGTAAAAATACGGTAACGAGAGAAGTAGTGCATGTGGCGGAGGCAGCAAGATTTGACAGTTCATCATCATCTTCAGACGGCCTTGTGACAAAAATGCATGTTGCACGGGCCAGTGTTGCTTCTGTAAGCAGCGTTTCCAGTAAACATATCATTGCGCCTAAAGTAACAAATAAACCTGCCGCTACCGATAAAGCAACGGCAGCTAAACCAGTCAATAAATCGATGGAAAAAATTCTGGCTGAAAAGCAAAAAATTTACGAAGAGGCTAAAGCAAAAAAAATAGCCGAGGCTGCCGCTGCCAAAGCAAAGGCGGTCGAA
Source organism: Neisseria sp. P0021.S006 (assembly GCF_051956895.1). Taxonomy (NCBI): domain Bacteria; kingdom Pseudomonadati; phylum Pseudomonadota; class Betaproteobacteria; order Neisseriales; family Neisseriaceae; genus Neisseria; species Neisseria sp. P0021.S006. Next base: position 26,672 of record NZ_JBQCWZ010000017.1, on the reverse strand, counting down.
CGCGCAAAAGAAGCGCATAAAGCGGCAGTCGAAAAAGCGATTGCAGAGCGTAAAGCCAAACAAGAAGCCGCCCGCAAAGAGAAAGAGGAGGAAGACAGAATTGCCGAAGAAAAAGAAACCGTTGAGATTGTTCATAAAAAGAATCTGAAGGATTCAGACGGCCATGACAAAATAGCGGGCGTTTCTTCCGGTAAAAAAGCAATCAATAGCCACGACGGCCACCTCAGTTCGGGTAAAGCAAACAAAATTGACGACCATGCTGAAAGCAGGGTAGGCCTATCCGGAAAATACCGCGTGTATGAATCTAAAGAGTACGGTAATTACGTTCGTGTGAATGATTTTGGTGCCGATGCGCAGGGTAAAAAAGACAGTCTTCAGGCATTTAAAGCAGCTTTAGAAGCGGCTCATAAAGAAAAAGCCATGGTCTTCTTGGATGGTACTTACTATATTTCCAACCAGATTGTGATGGATAAAACCGTTTCCGGCGCACGCGGTTTGTTTGGTTCGGGTATGGGCAAAACCAAAGTAACGTTTGATAAAGCGCAGACGGGCGTGTTCAATCCGGACACCAACCATGACGATATCCGCGAATTTGCCGGTATTTTGGTTGATGGGCAAAACAATAAAACCATTGCCGACTTGTCGGTTCAATATACCAACCCTGATTTTTACCGCAAAGGCTTAAGCTATTTTGGCAAGGTAAACGGCATTTTAGTGAACGATGCGGACAATACTTTAATCAGCAAAGTAGAGGTTTCCGGTGCCAATCGTGCTGGTGTGATGTTTACGTCAACCGCTTCTTTGGAAACGGAAAAAGGTCAAAAACTGACCTTTAAAGCGCGCGTACAAAGCGGCGAAATTGATGAAAAATACGAAGCGCTGCCTTTGGGTGAAAACAACCGTATTGTTGATTCGTATCTGCACCACAACCGCGTTGCCGGTGCGCTGATCGGTTTCCAACAAAACTTTATCGGCGAGGGCAACCGTTTGGATTGGAACGGCCACGAAGCGGACGGCGGTACCGGCTATGGTATGGCTGTGGCTGCGGGTAGTTACAATTACGGCATCACATACCGTAAAAACACGACTGACCACAACTACCGCAAAGGCTTGGATGTGCATGATGGTACAGGCATTGTCATTGAAGACAATGTGTTAACGGGTGACCGGCTGTATGGTATTGTTGCCTACAACCGCCAGTTTTCTATGGATAAAGTCAAAATTACGGGCAATACCATTATCCAAGACCCGAGCTTCCGTTTGAATGTTGATGATGACTTGGGTAAGTACTACCACATGTATTCAGGGATTCAGGTACAAACCAATACCCAATACAAAGATTTGCACTCGGCTGATAAAGGTTATTTCGATATTAGCGATAATGTCATTAAAAATCTGACGGTTTATCAAAACAATATTCAGACCTACGCGATTGAGTTCCGTAACCATGAAAGCAAAATGGATTACACGCTCAATATGGCAAACAACAAGATCAGCGGCGAATCTACCAAATATCTGATTGCCGTCATCAACGATACCTACGACCGCGTTTTATCTAAAAACGGCATTGGTAGCGGTACCATTACCATCAGCGGCAATGATGCCGATATTGGTAAGATTATGAAAGGCGCAGTACCGGTTTATGTGGAAGAACACCATGGCAATGTCGCTATGCATGGTGCGGTGACAATTCACAACAACAAAATTTCCGTGCGCGAAGAATCTGAAGGCTATGTTGAATTTGCCTATTTAAAGAGCAATGCCAAAGAGTACAACATCACCAATAACACATTGAAACTTGGTGGTGCCCTGAATGATGCTTTGGTAGACGTACACAGTACCAACCCTAAAGGCAAAGCATCTTTAAATGTAGCCAACAACAAAATCATGACGGACATTAAAGGCAAACTGTATGATTCATGGCTGCGCTTTGAAAACGACATCAAGACGTATTCTGAAGGCAATAGCCATAACGGCGCAGCACTGAAAAAGGTGAATACGACCGGCAGTAAAGTGGCATTGAGCGATATCTTGTCAGAAGCTAACCATATTGTTGAAACGACTAAAGAGACTGTGTATCACCATACTCAGAACGTGTATACATCAGGAGTGGAAGAACATCATACAACGACAGGGATTTTGTAAGTTGTTGAAGTCGTAATCTTTATGTTTTAAATATTGATAAATAAAAAAAGGCCGTCTGAAAATTTTCAGACGGCCTTTTCATCTAACTCACATTATTTAGCCAGTTCGGCACGCAGTTTGTGGGTTACGTTCATCATCACTTGGAGTTGTTCCAGAGTTTCTTTCCAGCCACGGGTTTTCAGGCCGCAGTCCGGGTTAACCCACAGACGTTCAACCGGTACAACCTCGATGGCTTTGCGCAACAGATGCTCAACTTCAGCTTCAGTCGGTACGCGTGGGCTGTGGATGTCGTAAACACCTGGGCCAATGTCGTTCGGGTATTTGAATTCGCCGAACGCGGTCAAGAGCTCCATATCGGAACGTGAAGTTTCAATGGTGATGACGTCAGCGTCCATAGCAGCGATGGCAGGCAGGATGTCGTTGAACTCAGAATAGCACATATGAGTGTGGATTTGGGTGCTGTCTTCGCAACCGGTAGAGGACAGGCGGAAAGATTCGCCGGCCCAGTTCAGGTAGGCATCCCAATCGGCACGTTTCAAAGGCAGACCTTCGCGGATGGCAGGTTCGTCAATTTGGATGACTTTGATGCCGGCTTTTTCCAGATCCAATACTTCGTCGTTCAGAGCCAGTGCGATTTGTTTGCACACGGTAGAGCGAGGAATATCATTGCGGACAAAAGACCATTGCAGAATGGTTACAGGGCCGGTCAACATACCTTTCATCGGGCGTTTGGTCAGGCTTTGAGCGTAAGTAGACCAAGCCACAGTCATGGCTTCAGGACGACTTACGTCACCAAAGATGATAGGTGGTTTAACGCAACGTGAGCCGTAGCTTTGTACCCAGCCGTATTGGGTGAATGCAAAACCGCTCAACAATTCGCCGAAGTATTCAACCATGTCGTTACGCTCGGCTTCGCCGTGTACCAGTACGTCCAAGTCCAGTTTTTCTTGCTCTTCAACCACCAAGGCGATTTCTTTTTTCATCGCGGCTTCGTAATCTGCGGCAGACAGTTCGCCTTTTTTGAAGGCTGCACGTGCTTGGCGGATTTCGGTAGTTTGTGGGAAAGAACCGATGTTGGTAGTCGGCAGTAAAGGCAGGTTCAACCATGCTTGTTGCGCTTTGATACGGTCGGCAAATGGAGATTTGCGTTGGTCTGCGTTGGCAGGCAAATCGGCCAGGCGTTTGGCAACGTCTGCACGGTGGATTTCGCTGCTGTTGGCACGGGAGTCGGCGGCAGCTTGGCTAGCGGCCAGTTCTTCGGCAACAGAATCACGACCTTCGTTCAATGCGGCTTTCAGAACGCGCAATTCTTGGGTTTTTTGCAGGGTGAATGCCAACCAAGAGTACAGGTCAGGTTTGTTGGCTTTCAGTTTTTCTTCAACTGACAAGTCAAATGGAGTGTGCAGCAGAGAGCAAGAGCTGGAGATCCACAAACGGTCGCCCAGTTTGGCTTGCAGAGGCTCGACAGTTTCCAAAACTTTGTTCAGGTTGGCGCGCCAAATGTTGCGGCCGTCGATAACGCCGGCAGACAGAACTTTGTCGTAGTCGGCAAATGCGTCCAGCTGTTCAGGAGCGCGTACCAAGTCGATGTGCAGGCCGTCAACAGGCAGGGATTTCAGCAAAGTAGCGTGTTCGGCAACAGAACCGAAGTAAGTGCTCAACAGGATTTTGGCGCTTACTTTGCTCAAAGTAGCGTAAACGTCTTTGTATGCTTCTACCCATTCTTTAGGCAGGTCAACAGTCAAAGCAGGCTCGTCGATTTGAATCCACTCGGCACCGGCTTCAACCAAAGCAGTCAGGATTTCAACGTAAACAGGCAACAGTTTAGGCAACAGGCTCAGACGGTCGAATTCAACAGCGCCTTTTTCTTTACCAACCCACAGGAAAGTCAACGGACCAACAACGGTCGGTTTGGCTTTCAGACCCAAAGCTTGGGCTTCTTGCAGTTGTTGAACGTAGTGTTTGGCGTTGGCTTTGAATTCGGTATCGGCGTGGAATTCAGGCACCAAGTAGTGGTAGTTGGTGTCGAACCATTTGGTCATTTCGATAGCGAATTGGTCTTTGTTACCGCGGGCCAGTTGGAAGAATTGTTCCAAAGACAGGTTTTGGTTGTCGAAGCCGAAACGGGCAGGGATGGCACCGGTAGCAACTTGCAGGTCGAGGATGTGGTCGTAGAAAGTGAAATCGCCTACAGCAACGTAATCAGCGTTGGCAGCAGCTTGGTGTTTCCAGTTTTTCTCGCGCAAGTCTTTAGCAACAGCCAGCAATTCTTGCTCGCTGATTTCTTTGCGCCAGTATTTTTCTTGTGCGAATTTCAATTCGCGGAAGGCACCGACGCGCGGGAAGCCTGAAAAATGCAATGTTGTCATGTTAACTCTCCTAGTTGGAATTTTGAATCAGGCCAGTATGGCCTGAATGTTCGATATTGTAAATCAGAATGGGGAGGCCGTCTGTTTTATTAACGGGGGCGTACACCCAAAATATGGCAGATGGCGTAAGTCAGTTCGCTGCGGTTGAGGGTGTAGAAGTGGAAGTCTTTGACACCTTCGCGCGAGAGGACTTTGACCATGTCGATGGCGATGCTGGCGGCAACAAGGTTGCGCGTGCCTTGGTCGTCATCCAAACCTTCGTACATTTTAGACAGCCAGCTTGGGATTTTGACATTGGTCACTTGGGCCATTTTGGTCAATTGTTTGAAATTGGTTACGGGCAGGATGCCGGGAACAATTTCAACGTCAATGCCCATCATCACGCAACGGTCGCGGAAGCGCAGATAGCTTTCCACGTCAAAGAAAAATTGGGTAATAACGTGGTTTGCACCCGCATCAATTTTGCGTTTCAGATTGATTAAGTCGGCTTGTGCGGATTTGGCTTCCGGGTGCACTTCTGGATAGGCTGCTACGGAAATATCAAAGTCGGCAACGGAGCGCAACAGTTTGACCAAATCTTCGGCATAGAAAGGTTTTTTCTCGTAGCCGGGCGGCTCGTCGCCACGCAGGGCGACAATGCGGCGGATACCGCTATCCCAATAATCTTTGGCGATTTGGCGCAACTCGTCAGGGCTGGCGTCGATACCTGTCAGGTGGGGGGCAGCGTCAAGGCCGGTTTCTTGTTTGATGCGTTTGACGATGCTGTGTGTGCGGTCGCGTTCGCCGGAGTTTGCACCGTAGGTTACGGAAACGAATTTCGGATGCAGGGTTTGCAGGCGATGGATGGAATCCCACAGCATGGTTTCCATTTGTTCGTTTTTCGGCGGGAAAAATTCGAATGAAACATTGATGTCGCCTTTTAAATCAGAAAGGCTGTTGTTTAAAGCGGCGATTTCTCGAGCGTGATTCATGGCTATGCACCTTCTGCATATCTTTTATTTGTTGTCAGGTTGCATAATAAATTTGAGGTTGGTATGAGTCAATTTCGAAATTTTCCGAAATTGTATGAATAAATTTAATAAAGACCTCAGGCCGTCTGAAAAACTGTCTGAGGTCTTGTTTGATAGGGAAGTGGGGAAAGATTATTCTGCTTCATCTATCCACGCTTGTTGCACGGCTTCGAGAATACGCTCGCCGCAACGCGTCGGGTCATCGTCAAATTCAGGCAAAGCCATAATTAAATCACGCAGTTGGGTAAAGCGTACGGTTTTCGGATCGATGCTGTCGCCGTGTAAGTCGTAGAGTTCTTCGGCGATGCGTTGGGTATCTGTCCATTTCATGATGTGTTCCTTTATTGGGTTTGGGCTATTAGTAATTATTTTAATCAAGAAGAAGTTGGACTGCCAGATTGTTTTACGGAAGATTGGCAGATAAATGATGGCGCTATTTTTTAACAAAATAGCATAGTTGCGTTAAAATACGGCAAGACACTTAAAATTCACGGCAATCTGCCGTTTTATACTTTCTATTCCGCTTTGTATGATTTGGTTTTCATACAAAATTTACACTTTGTTATGCAACCAAATTTTTTGGAACGGCTCTTAAGACAATCCATCGCTTAAAAATAAAAGGAAAAAAGATGAATAACGCACTCAACGCCAAGCTGTCCAAGCTGATTTACGCGCTCGCTTCCGATGATCCGGAGTATCTGTCCCAAGCAGGTGCATTCGACCGTTTGCTGTTGTTGGTTCGTGAACTTTATCGGATGCTGGACGAAACAGAAGGTTTGAAGCAGCTGGTGTTCCGTCTGTATTACGGCAAGCATTATGGTTTGATTAAACTGGATGCCGCTTCACCCAATGACGATGCAGGCGCATTGAGGTTGAAACGTTGGATGGTTTATTCGCGTATCGCAGAGCGTATCGAAAATTGCGGCAAGCATTTGTCGGTCGTGCTTGAAAATGCTGTATTGGAAAATGGCGCAAACAAATCTCATTATATAGATGAAGCCAATGCCATTATCGAGCGTTTCGGTTTAGTAAGGGATGAGGCTGCACTTTCGGCCATTGAGGCGGAGGAAGCGTTGAAGGTAGAGGCTGAACTGCCGACCGTAAACAAATCTCAAAACGCGGCTCCCCGTTATAACGGCAATGTGCATCAAATCAGAATGCAAGAAAAAATTGAAAATTACTCCGCTACGCAGAAAGTGGCCTCCATGCAGATTTCGCGTATGCGTTTTATTTTCCCTCATATCAAATAGTTTGCTGCATAACCAAAAGGCCGTCTGAAAACCATGAATTTGTGGTTTTAGACGGCCTTCTTCATACAATCTTGTTTTAGTGGTCTTCACGTGCATGGTTGATCGTATATTTGGGGATTTCTACGACCAAATCTTCATCGGCAACGACTGCCTGACAGCTCAAGCGTGAATCGGCTTCCAAGCCCCATGCTTGGTCGAGCAAGTCTTCTTCCAATTCGGTCGGTTCTTCCAGGCTGTCAAAACCTTTGCGGATAATCACGTGGCAGGTGGTGCAGGCGCAGGATTTTTCGCAGGCGTGATCGACTTCGATATCGTGGTCGAGCAGTACGTCAAGGACGGTTTGGCCTTCCGGTGCATCTTCGATAACTGCGCCTTCAGGGCATAATGTCGCGTGTGGGAGTACGGTAATTTTTGGCATTTTTATTGTCTCGGTTGTTTAAGAGTGGTTGTGGTTAAAGTGGTTTCAGACGGCCTTGGGTATTCAATATTCAGGCCGTCTGAAAAATGGGTTTATAACATGATGCCTTTACTTTTTAAATTTTCCAGACATTCGTCCAAGTAAGCATCATCATGTTCAGCATAAATCGGCGAAGTAGCTGTTTCAGCCGCGTGCGAATGGTATGGGGCAACGGCTTTGCCGCGATACAGCGGGTCTTTCCATAAGGTATCGGGTTTGTAACCGCGCTTTTCCATCTCTTCCATAATCAACGCGTGATACAGATAGAGTTTGTAGGGCGAATGGGTAAAAACGTAATTAACCGTCGCATGCGGTCTGCCCCAGCCCGCTCCGCGTAAAGCAGCGCATTCGCGGTGTTGCCCCAAAAGCTGGGCGCGGGGTAGTAGGGGGATAAGGGTTTGGTGCCAGAGTCTCATTGTGATTCAAATAATTTTGAATATTCTGCGTAAGCTTTCTCTAAATTTTCTTTTGAGTAGGTAGTATAAATATGAAGACCTTCTTCAATTTCAGTAGTTAGCTTTGTTCCACTTTTCCCAAAGTATTCGTCTTTATAGAGACGGACTTTGGAATTTTTAGGTTTATGTGTATTTTTCGAAGAGATGAGATTTCTTAATATAGAAGGATTTTGTTGGTGCTTTTCTTTGATAAAGGAGATAAATGCACTTCTGTCTATTTCAAAAATTTTTTCTTGATGATGTTCTTCGACAGTTTTTTCAAAACCCAACTCTGCTATTTCATTTTTAGGAAATACAATTTCACCTCTTAATGAGAGAAAAAGCCTTTTCACAAGATTTTCATCAATTGCAAAAAGCTCAGTTTCTCCTATTCGGCTTTTGCCGAAAATTTCATGAAGTAAGGTTTCTTTTTCTTTATAGTTGTCGGTTTTAATCGCTAGAATACGTTCTAACCCGGCAACGTTTGCGTAGCCGTTGTTTTCCAAATGGCGCATTCTAGTTTCAAAATTATTTTCGTCAGTAATACCAATTTTATATACGCCTTTGATGACGGTTTTCATCAGGTAGACAATGCCCGCTTTTTCCATTGTTGTCCTTTATTTTTATTTCTGTATGAAGATATCTTTTCAGACGGCCTTTTTATCAAAGTCCGTCTGAAACCATTTGCCGTCAAATATTATCAACGCTTTGACCTGTCAACGCACGTTGGATGTTGCGGTTCATGCGTTTGGCGGCGAAGTTGTCTGTGCTGTGGCTGAGCTTGGCGACGGCGGAGCGGATGTCTTCGGCTTTGCCGTCTTTCAGACGGCCTTGCAAAACGGCGATGTCTTGTTGAATTTGTTGCAACTCTTCGGCATCCAGCAAATCGCTATCCAACTCAAGGGCAGCATTAACGGCGTCGGTCAGGCTTTCGGCTTCGACTACGGCTTCGGCGCGTGCGCGTGCGGCCATGTCTTCGGCGGCGTTGCTCATGCTGTCTTTGAGCATTTGAGTGATGGTGCTGTCGTCCAAGCCGTAGGAAGGTTTGACTTCGATTTGCGCCTGTACGCCGGTGCTTTGCTCTTGTGCGGAAACGGACAGCAAACCGTCGGCATCAACTTGGAAGGTCACGCGGATACGCGCTGCGCCTGCAGCCATGGGCGGAATGCCGCGCAGGGTAAATTTGGCAAGGCTGCGACAGTCGGAAACGAGTTCGCGCTCGCCTTGTACGACGTGTATCGTCATGGCGGTTTGACCGTCTTTGAAAGTGGTGAAGTCCTGTGCGCGTGCGGTAGGAATGGTGGAGTTGCGCGGGATAATTTTTTCGGCAAGACCGCCGTAGGTTTCCAATCCGAGTGACAAAGGTGTAACGTCAAGTAGCAGCCATTCGCCGTCGGTTTTGTTACCCGCAAGGACGTTTGCCTGTATGGCGGCGCCGAGTGCGACCACTTCGTCAGGATTGAGGTTGTTCAGTGGAGTTTGGCCAAAGAAGGTGGCAACTGCTTGTTGAACGTGCAACATGCGGGTAGAGCCGCCAACCATAATTACGCCCTTGACATCCGCCTTGGTTACGCCGGCATCTTTCAAAGCCTGTTTGACGGGCTCGATGGTTTTTTGTACCAGATTTTGGGTCAGATTGTGAAACTCTTGGCGGGTAATGACGGTATGAACTTTATGGCCGTCTGAAAGTATGGTCTCGATGACGGCTTCGGTTTGAGTGGTCAGTTTTTCTTTGGCGGTACGGGCAAGGGAAAGTAGAAGCTGGCTGTCTTGTTCGTTGAGTTTGGAAAGGTCGTTTTGTTCGAGTAGGTAGCAGAACAAACGATGGTCGAAGTCATCGCCGCCCAATGCGCTGTTGCCGCCGGTGGCTTTAACTTCAAACAGGCCTTTAGTCAGTTGCAATACGGATACGTCGAATGTGCCGCCGCCCAAGTCGTAAACGACAAACGTGCCTTCTGAGGCGTTGTCCAGTCCGTAGGCGATTGCGGCGGCAGTCGGCTCGTTGAGGAGGCGCAAGACGTTCAAGCCCGCCAAGCGTGCGGCATCTTTGGTGGCTTGACGTTGGGCGTCGTCAAAATAAGCGGGTACGGTAATGACGGCACCGACCAAATCACCGCCTAATGTTTCTTCGGCACGCGATTTAAGGGCTTTGAGGATTTCAGCCGATACTTCGATAGGCGTTTTTGCACCTTGACGGGTGTTTAATTCAACCACGCGCTCATTGGGTGTAAATCGATAGGGCAGGTATTGCGCCTCTTGTGCGAGGTCGGTAAGGGTACGGCCGATCAGGCGTTTGGCGGAGCTGACTGTATTTAACGGATCGGTTTTTTGGGCAGAAAGGGCGTTTTTGCCGACTTCAACTTCGCCATCCAAATAACGGACAACCGAAGGCAGGGTGGCGCGGCCGTCTGAATCGGGCAGGCAGACTGCGCTGCCGCTGCGGACTGTGGCAACCAAGCTGTTGGTTGTGCCTAAATCAATGCCTACGGCGAGGCGGTGTTGATGGGGGGCGGCGGACATGCCGGGTTCTGAAATCTGCAAAAGAGCCATGATTGTGTGCCTTCTGATGCTGTATTTATTAGGATGGGGCAGATTTTAGCAGATTTTTGGCAGATAGTTGAGTGGATTGCTAGGAAATAACCATAAGGCTTAATGTTGTTTTTTAATTGAAAAGAAAGTGGATTTTGAATTCAGACTTGTATTTTTTAAGAAATACGGATAAAATTCAGCCTCTTTGCCTTGCCTTTTACTTCGCATGGTGAAAGGCTGTTTTTAATCATCCATAAGGAGATAACATGCGTCATTACGAGATCGTGTTTATCGTTCATCCTGATCAAAGCGAGCAAGTGCCTGCTATGGTTGAGCGTTACAAAACCATGATTACTGAAGCCAACGGTAAAATCCACCGTTTGGAAGACTGGGGCCGTCGTCAATTGGCTTACCCAATCAACAAAATCCATAAAGCACACTATGTTTTGATGAATATCGAAACTACTCCCGAAGTGGTTGAAGAGCTGGAAACTGCTTTCCGCTTCAATGATGCCGTACTGCGTCACCTGACCATCAAAACAAAACACGCTGTAACTGAAGCTTCCCCAATGCTGGGCGGCGAAAAAGCAAAAAACTTGCTGAACGGTGCAGCTGAAGAAGTTGCAGCAGCTGAATAAGATTGAACAATCTGATTAAGCTTACCGCCCGTATCTTGCAGGTTCAGCCTTTGAGATATACGCCGGCAGGAATCCCTGTTTTAGATATTGTGTTGCAACATGAATCTTGGCAGGAAGAAAACGGACAAAAATGTCTGGTCAAATTTGAAATTCCCGCGCGGATTTTAGGTAAGCAGGCTGAGGAATGGCAGTATCGGCAAGATGCAGTCATCGAGTCGGAAGGTTTTTTGGCGCAACGCAGCCAACGCTTCCCCAAGCCGGTACTACGCATACAGAACATTAAAGAATATAAAGGTTAAACGACAATGGCTCGTCAATCATTCAAACGTAGAAAATTCTGCCGCTTTACGGCTGAAAAAATCCAAGAAGTTGATTACAAACAAGTTGATTTGTTGAAAGACTTCATCTCTGAAAACGGCAAAATCATCCCTGCCCGCATTACTGGTACTAAAGCACACTACCAACGTCAGTTGGCTACTGCTGTGAAACGTGCCCGTTTCCTGGCTCTGTTGCCTTACACCGATCAACACAAATAATTTTGGAGTTTAAATCATGCAAATTATTCTGTTAGAAAAAATCGGCGGTCTGGGTAACTTGGGTGACATCGTTACCGTTAAAAACGGTTACGCACGCAACTTCCTGATCCCTGCCGGTAAAGCAAAACGTGCAACCGAAGCCAACATGAAAGAATTCGAAGCACGCCGCGCTGAATTGGAAGCCAAACAAGCTGAAATCTTGGCTGATGCTAAAGCCCGTCAAGAAAAACTGGAAGGCCAAACCATTACTGTTGCTCAAAAAGCCGGTGTTGATGGTCGTCTGTTCGGTTCTGTTACCAATGCTGACATCGCTGAAGCGATTGTTGCTGCCGGTATCCAAGCTGCTAAAGCAAACGTACGTCTGCCTAACGGTCCGTTGAAAGCTGTTGGCGAATACGAAGTTGAAGTAGCTCTGCACACTGACGCTGTTGCTAAAATTACCGTTGCTGTTGTTGCAGCCGCTGAGTAATTGATTCATTCAAGGCCGTCTGAAAATCAAGGGTTTCCTTGAATTTCAGACGGCCTTGTTTATCTGCTTGAGCCGAAGTAAGTAAATATTGATTTGTCTATATTTTTAAGTCTGTCTAGAAATATAGCGGAAGAGATGATGTATTGGCCGAATATTCATTCGTGTTCGGGTTTGTCGTATTATTTAGTAAAGAGATTATTTATGAATAAAATCAAAATCTTTGGGATAGGTTTGACTGCTTTGGCTTTAGCTTCATGCGGCACTCCGCAAAAGCCTGCTGTTGATACGGCAAAACCTGTCGAGCCTGTTTCCTCTGCAAAACGCCCTGTATTTGATGCTGCGGCTGAATCTGTTGCCAGCAGCGGTTTTAATGAGAACGTCAATGTTCAGCAGTTTATCCAATATGAAGTGAAAAATCGCCGTTTCAGTGCGGAAGAGTTGCGCAATTTCTTTAATGGCGTGGTGTATAAAGGCAACATTATTACCATTATGTACCGCCCAAGCACTTCGCGTCCTTGGTATGAATTCCGCACCGGTAACTCTGGTGCAGCCAAATTTAATGGCGGCAGACAATTCTATGCGGCAAACCGTGCCGTAATTGATGATGTGGCACGCAAATACGGCGTACCTGCCGAATTGATTGTGGCGATTCTCGGGATTGAAACCAATTATGGTAAAAATACAGGCAGCTTCCGCGTTGCCGATGCCTTGAGTACATTGGCCTTTGATTATCCTCGCCGTGCCGAGTTTTTCCAAAATGAATTGAGTGAACTTTTGCAGATGGCAAAAGAAGAAAAAGAAAATATCTTTGACTTCAAAGGCAGCTATGCCGGCGCGATGGGCATGCCGCAATTTATGCCTTCAAGCTACCGTAAATGGGCGGTGGACTATGATGGTGATGGTCATCGCGATATTTGGAATAATGTTGGCGATGTGGCGGCTTCTGTCGCCAATTATATGAAACAGCATGGCTGGCAGACCGGCGGTAAGATGGTTGTGCCGGTAAGTCTGACGATTACTCCGCACTTGCAGGCGATTATCGATGAGAAAACTGCCTTGACGCGCACTGTCGCAGATTTCAAAGCTTTGGGTGTCGTGCCTCAAGCTGCTATTGCCGATAATGAAAAAGCTGTGCTGTATGCTTTGGAGACCAGCCCGGGCGTATTTGAATACTATTTGGGTCTGAATAACTTCTACACGGTATGGCAATACAACCACAGCCGTATGTATGTAACAGCGGTACGCGATATTGCGAATGCAATCAATAACAATGGCCTGTAAGCCATAAGAAAACCACCCTTTGGGGTGGTTTTTAAATATCGAGGATTTGTAAAGGGGGTTAAGCTATCAGTCTGATTTTCATGGCGTAACGTTTTTTGCTGTGTCCTGAAACAAACTGTCCTCCTCGGGCAGGGGATAAAAACGCATTGCCTTCTGCGGTTGGCTCTGCACAAGTATATTGACCGTTTCGATCGCTCCAAAGGGCATACACAGGCAGATTGTGGGTACGGATATCCAGTTTCAAGCCGTCAAATGCAACGTGTGCATCCTGGTCGGAGGAAACAAATTCGGTATGGGAGATATAGTCGGCATCGTATGGGGCGCCGTTGAAATCAAATTGTGTGCCGGCGGCGGTAAAGTAGGGGTGGAATCCTGGGGACGTGCGGATGGGTGATTCGCCGTAATTGCAGACAGTTAGGATGGCGATGGCTTCATTTTCGTTAGGCAGACTGTAATCGAGCAACCATTCGACGTGTTCATAGCCTTTTTCTGTGCTGATTAATTTTAAGCCGATATCTGATTCATTTTGATGGCGGATTTCCCAGTCTGAAGTTCTGCCGAAACCATGTTGGGCCAGATGATTTTTGCTGTCAGGTCCGAATTGAGGTAGGCAGACGTGCATGCCGCCGCGTAATTTTGTGTCATCGCCTACTTGAACGCTGGTTTTCGGAAATAAGACTTCCCATCCTTTTAGAATCAGGGAATCAATATATCCGCCCATTGTATTTACTTGCATAGTGGCTGATTGGTTGCGTAGTATGATTTCGGACATGATGTTTCAAACTTCAAATTACTTATCATTTATGTAGCATTCTAACATTGCAATGACATGCTGTCGCTGTCGGTTTGATAGAAAATCCTTAATAAAAATCAAAAAAATGCTAGAATATATGCCATTTTCTGAGGCCGTCTGAAAAGCGGAGAATTCTTTTCAGACGGCCTTCCGATTTATTTCCCGTAGAGAAACAACATGGCTTATCAAGTTCTTGCACGAAAATGGCGTCCGAAAACCTTTGCCGATTTGGTCGGTCAGGAACACGTCGTCAAAGCCCTGCGTAACGCGCTGGACGAAGGCCGTCTGCACCATGCCTATCTGCTGACAGGGACACGCGGTGTGGGTAAGACCACGATTGCCAGGATTTTGGCCAAGAGCCTGAACTGCGAAAATGCCGTGCATGGTGAGCCGTGCGGTCAGTGTGAAAGCTGTACGCAAATCGACAGCGGCCGTTATGTGGATCTATTGGAAATCGACGCGGCATCGAATACCGGTATCGACAATATCCGCGAAGTGTTGGAAAACGCGCAATACGCGCCGACTGCGGGTAAATACAAAGTCTATATCATCGACGAAGTGCATATGCTTTCCAAAAGCGCGTTCAATGCCATGCTGAAGACTTTGGAAGAACCGCCTGAACACGTTAAATTTATTTTGGCGACCACCGATCCGCATAAAGTCCCCATTACTGTATTGAGCCGCTGTTTGCAATTTGTGTTGCGCAACATGACAACCCAGCAGGTTGCCGAGCATTTGGCGCATGTCTTGGATCGTGAAAACGTTCCTTATCAGCCACAGGCTTTGCAACTTTTAGGCCGTGCCGCCGCCGGCTCGATGCGCGATGCGTTGAGCCTTTTAGATCAGGCGATTGCCATGGGTTCGGGTAAAGTGGCCGAACAAGATGTCCGCCAGATGATCGGAGCGGTCGATAAACAATACTTGTTTGAATTGCTTGAAGGAATCATCAATCAAAACGGGGAAGCCTTGCTGGAAAAGGCTCAGGAAATGTCCGCCAGAGCGATTGGTTTTGACAGCGCGTTGGCAGAATTGGCCATGTTGTTGCAACGTTTGGCTTTGATTCAAACCATTCCTTCCGCCTTGGCAAATGACGATCCTGAACGTGAAACTTTGCAGCGATTAAGTCAGGCTTTGAGTGGCGAGCAGATTCAGCTTTATTATCAATGCGCTATTCATGGTAAACAGGATTTACCGCTGGCTCCAGACGAGTATGCCGGTTTTGTCATGACGCTTTTGCGCATGCTTGCATTTGCGCCGTTGGCCGCTTCGGGTTGCGATACGCAAAGTCAGATTGAACACACGGATTTGCATTCCGACCATCAGAAAGCTGAGGCCGAAAAAAAGCCTTTTCAGCTGCCGAAATCTGAGCCGATAGCAGCACCGGCGGTTGAGAAAGAGGCTGTTCCGACTAAACAGGATATCGTTGAAAGGCCGTCTGAAGAAACTATTCAGTCTGCTCAACAACAGGGGGATGTCCCGCCTTGGGAAGACATGCCGAGCCAAGTATCGGCTGAGCCGCCTCAAACACAAACGGCGCAGATGCAAGAAACTGCGGAGCCATTGCCTGTTGCAAAAGTTCAGACGGCCCCTGAACCGGAAGAATATCCGCACATAGATGAGGAAATTCCACCTCCGTATTTTGATGAAGCATATGCATATGAAGATTCACACCGTGCTGATGTGATGGAAGTACTGCAGCCGGTTGTGTCTGAAGAAGAGGAGGGAGATGAAGAAGAGCTTCAGTTCGCTCCTTTGCCTGAGTTTAAAACTGAGAATTGGCACAGCATTATCGAACGATTTGCCCGTAAATTAGGCGCGGCGCAGATGTTGGCACAAAATGCGGCATGGACGAGTTATGATACGGAAGCAGGATTAATCATGCTGTCGTTGACGGATGAGGCCAAAGCTACTGCCAATAAAGAGCGCTTGGACAAAATCTGCCAGACGTTGAGCGAGGCTTACCATCTTGGCAATTTAAGGCTGCAAACCGAGCCTTGGCAGGATGATAAAGGCTGGGAAACGCCGGTGATGCGCCGCAAACGTATTCAAGAAGAAGGACGGCAGCAGGCGCAAGATTTGCTGGAAGCGGATACAACGGCGCAGAAAATTTTGCAAATCTTTGAAGCGCAATGGCTGCCGGATTCTTTAGAGTTAGTAGGGCATTCTTAAAATACTGACATACAAGGCCGTCTGAAAGGCAATAGCGTTTTTCAGACGGCATGAGTGAAACCCATTTATTCAAACCCATAGGAGTAAAACATGTTCGGAAAAGCCGGATTAGGCGGCCTGATGAAACAGGCTCAACAAATGCAAGAAAACATGAAAAAGGCACAAGCCAAGCTGGCTGAAACCGAAGTTGAAGGTGAAGCAGGCAATGGTTTGGTGAAAGTTGTGATGACGTGTTCGCACGTTGTTCGCAAACTTGAAATCAGCCCTGATTTGATTCAAGAAGCCGCAGACGACAAAGAAATGCTGGAAGATTTGGTATTGGCCGCTATCAATGCCGCTTCTGAAAAAGCCGAAGAAACGACCAACAAAACCATGGGTGCATTTACCCAAGGCCTGCCGGCAGGCATGGGCGACTTCTTCCGTTGATTTAAAAATAAATAAAAGGCCGTCTGAAGCCAGATTTGGGTTTCAGACGGCCTTTTTTATTATGAGGATTCATGGGCTTTCTTTGGGAAAGAACAAGCGTTCCTTATTGATGTAAAAAAGCCTGAACAGAAGTTCAGGCTTTTAAATTTGGCTCCCCGACCTGGGCTCGAACCAGGGACCTGCGGATTAACAGTCCGTCGCTCTACCGACTGAGCTATCGGGGAATGGGGCGTATTATAATGGCTGGAAAAAATGTGTCAATCAATATTTTTAAGGAAATGGTGCAAAATATTTCAAATGTTTGAATGTTAAAAATATTTTGTAATCAAGTTTCACATGCTCCTCAGCCGTTTCAGACGGCCTTTAGTATTTGGCGTTAACCAATTTGCCGTTTTGGAATACTTGTTGCTGCATCACCGTGCCGTTGTAGGCGTAAGTGGTTAACGAGCCATTGCTTGGCGTGGCGCGGAACTGCATCAGTTGGTTACGGCTGAGAACGTAGGGGTCCGTGCGTTTTTGACTGTTGTCGCTGTAAAAGTCTTGGACGACGTATTCGTTGTTACGTTTGCTGATCAGTTGGCGATGGAAGCCACCTTTGACTGCGCTGTTGCTGGGTGTGCCGTGTGCATCAAAATAGGTCACGATTTGTTCTTCTGAGATACGGATGCCGTCTGAATCCGTGCCTTTGGTGGTTTTGGTTTTATCCAAGCCGACAGGGATGTTGATGGATGTACCCAGGCCGACATGGCGGCCGATGCTGGTGCCGACGCCTAAGCCGACGGAAACACCGGGCGTGCCGACTGTACATGCGCTGAGTGAAGCGGCCAAAAGGGCAGGTAAGAGAATTTTTTTCATAATGTGTATCCTTGTAATAAGAAATATTTGTAATGTGGGAAGTATAGTATTTTTGCGGGGTGGCTGGTGTTAGTATTGGTAAAAGGGCGCAAGGCCGTCTGAGAAACAAGATAGAAACGAATATATCATTCTGGTGTAGAATGTGCCGAAATAATGATTTAATAAGAATGTGAATAAATAATGAAAACTTTGAAATTTACGAAGATGCACGGCTTGGGCAATGATTTTATGGTGGTTAATGCCATCGATCAGGACTTTGATCCGTTGACTGCGCCGCTTGCCCAATGGGCAGACCGCTATCGCGGCGTGGGTTTTGATCAGTTTTTGGTAGTGGAGAAGCCTTCTTCTGATGCGGTCGATTTTCGGTACCGCATTTTCAATGCCGATGGTCGGGAAGTAGAGCAGTGCGGCAATGGAGCGCGTTGTTTTGCGCGTTTTGTCGCGGATAAGGGTTTGACGGATAAAACGGAAATTTTGGTCGAAACGGCCAAAGGGATTATTGTACCGAAGCTGTTGGATAACGGTTTGGTTACCGTCAATATGGGTAAACCGCGTTTCATGCCGTCTGAAATTCCGTTTGTGCCTGCACATGGTGAAAATGAAGATGCGCTGACACATATTGTCTTGGTCGGTTTGGAGTCTGTACCGGTAAGCTGTGTGAATATGGGTAATCCGCATGCGGTGATTTTGGTTGATGATGTTGAGACTGCGCCGGTGGAATATTGGGGCGGCGCTATTGAATCGCACGAGCAGTTTCCTGAACGGGTCAATGTCGGCTTTTTGCAGGTTGAAGATGAATTGTCAGTCCGCCTGCGAGTGTTTGAACGCGGGGTGGGGGAAACTCAGGCTTGCGGCACTGGAGCGTGTGCGGCCGTGGTGGCAGGCGTGCGCAATGGCTTGCTGAAAGCGGGTGCGCCTGTGCGTGTTACTCTGCCTGGAGGTGAATTGTTTATCAGTTGGGAAGAAGGTGGCGATGTGCAAATGACCGGCCCTGCGGAAACTGTTTTTGAAGGCGAGTTGCAGTATTCATGATGGTTTCTTTGGATTTTTGGTTTGCCGTCGCGTATGCTGCGGTATCGTTGGCATTTATTTTTCGCGCGCAGCGGTTTCAATGGCTTTGGGCTACGGTGTTGTTGTGGCTGGGGATTTCGGCACTGGGCGCACGCTTGTTGCCCGGAATATGGGGCTTTACGCATACAGGCCCTTTGTTCATCCCTCATTTTTATCTGACAATCGCCAGTATTTTCTTCTTTATTGATGACTGCAGTAAAACGGAAGACAAAAAGTTTTGGTCGGCAGGCGAATATGCCGGTTTGACCTTATTTGCGGTTTCCAATGTCGTCATGACTTTGGCTTTTGTTTTCTTGGTAGGCGTGGTTTATTTCATCTTGCCGCTGGCGGGCGCGGTTTTTGCGTGGGCGGCCTTGCTGAAAATTTATGCTTTGAAACCCATTTATTGGTTTGCATTGCAGGGCGTCCTGATGCTGGTGTTTTATCTGCACAGAGTGGTTGTTTGCAAGCAGTCTGCCTCTCTTTTCAGTATGCGGCAGATGTGGGCAGGTTGGATGGTTGCCGTCGTGATGCAGGCTGTAGTTGCCGTTACATTGATTTTTGAGCGCAGTGGATATTGACCGCGCTTGAACCAAAAGTTATAAAGAAAGAAATTTTCGATATTGGTTTTTCAGACGGCCTGAGTTTAATATGCAGGCTGTATTACATCTAAATCAGGAGCAGGAAATGAAAATTGCAAATAATATTACCGAGCTGATCGGCAACACACCTCTGGTGAAACTGAACCGCCTGACCGAAGGTTTAAAAGCGCAAATCGCCGTTAAACTTGAATTCTTTAATCCAGGCAGCAGCGTGAAAGACCGTATTGCCGAATCTATGATTGAAGCGGCCGAGCAAGCCGGTAAAATCAATAAAGATACCGTTATCGTCGAGGCAACCAGTGGCAATACCGGTATCGGTTTGGCCATGGTGTGTGCGGCCCGCGGTTATAAATTGGCGATTACTATGCCTGAAAGCATGAGTAAAGAACGCAAAATGCTGCTGCGTGCATTCGGTGCAGAGCTAATTTTGACACCTGCTGCCGAAGGTATGGCGGGCGCTATTGCTAAAGCCCAGTCTTTGGTGGACGAACATCCAGATACTTACTTTATGCCGCGCCAATTTGATAACGAGGCTAATCCTGAAGTTCACCGCAAAACCACTGCCGAAGAAATTTGGCGCGATACAGACGGTAAAGTAGATATTTTCGTGGCCGGTGTAGGTACAGGCGGTACGATTACCGGTGTGGGCGAAGTATTGAAAAAATACAAACCCGAAGTTCAAATCGTGGCTGTCGAGCCTGAAGCTTCCCCAGTATTGAGCGGTGGCGAGAAAGGTCCGCATCCGATTCAAGGTTTGGGTGCAGGCTTTATCCCCAGCGTTTTGAATACGACTGTTTACGACAGCATTTCCAAAGTACCTAACGAGGCAGCGTTTGAAACTGCGCGCGCTATGGCTGAAAAAGAAGGCATTTTGGTAGGTATTTCTTCAGGTGCCGCAGTATGGAGCGCATTGCAACTGGCTAAAAAACCTGAAAACGAAGGTAAGTTGATCGTTGTCTTGTTGCCATCATATGGCGAACGCTATCTTTCTACGCCTCTGTTTGCCGATTTGGCATAATATAGGATTGTTGTTAAAAGGCCGTTTTCAGACGGCCTTTTTTGCGTATGGGCTTGAGATATCGTATGAAATCTGTTGTAATTCAGTTAATGAGCTTTGAATACCATTATTCAAAAGTTGGTTTCTTCAACGAATCATGCTTATAATGCGCATTATGAAAAAATACATTCTTCCTATCTTTGCTGTGGCGGCACTTGCCGGTTGTGAATCGATTTATGTTCCAACATTGAAAGAAGTGCCAGTTCGACCAACCAACGTTAAGAAACCTAAGGCTGATTCACAAGTTTCAGCTACCGGTTATCATTTAGCTCCTTCGCATTGGGCAGATGTTTCCAAGATTCATGATGAAGCACGTCGCTTGAGTACCCAAGTGAGCCAAGGTAGTCTGACCAAAGTTCAGGCTGCACAATATTTGAACCGCTTCCGTATCCAACAAGTGGGACGCAACTCTGTCGATGACAGTATGTACGAAGTTTATCTGCGTTCTGCCGTTGACAGCCAACGTGGTGAAATTACTACCGAGCAATCCAAACAGTACATCCAAGGTGCTTTGCGCGGTTGGCAACAGCGTTGGAAAAACATGGATACCAAACCAAGCAATCCTGCGTTTACCAACTTCCTGATGGAAGTTATGGGTATGCAGCCTTTGAAATAAAAAGTCATAAACTGAGAAGGCCGTCTGAATATTCAGACGACCTTCTTTTTGTATTTATATATGTGTAGTCGGACTTTATCCAATTAAGAACCAAACAGCTTGTCAGCCGCTTGACGGGCTTTTTCTTGAATATCTTCGGTCAGATAGTTTTTCATCTGAGAATAAACCAGCGCAATGACGGCAATGTCATCGCTGAAGCCAAATGGAATCAGAAGGTCGGGAATGCTGTCAATAGGACTGAGGAAGTAAACCAGTGCGCCGACAATAATCATTTTTGCACGTTTGGGTGTATGTTCGGATTCCCAGAGATAATAAAGCGCATAAAGCTGGCGGACGACAGGTTTACCCAAGCGACCGGCAAAGCGTCCGAGTTTTTTCATGAAGCCGGATGTGTCTAAGTTTCGACGGCGGAAGGAGGGGATGTAGTCTTCCGGATCGGGTGTGTTTTGATGAGGGGAGTGTGTCATGATGCAGCTTCCTTTTTAGGTATGGAAACATGGTTGGTGTTACGTCGTATTTTAGTCTATTTTGGGCGGATGAAATGTCTTTGAATGTATAACTATGTAAGAGTAGTGATGATAATGCAATGGTAATAAGTTAAGAATGGCTTATGCCTTTGTAAAGATTAGGTATCAAGAGTGAGAATTTATCTCACAATAGATACAATTCTCAAACAATAATGATGTTATCGTAAGTGCTTTGATGGGGAGATGGCTTAATTGCAGGAAAGTAACAAAAAAGGCTAGCCACACAAAAAAAATCTAAGAATGATTGTTTGATTTTATTAGTCTTTTGGTAAAAATCATTAGAGCATTCATAAATTGCACTGTTCAAAATGAGATAAAACAGGTAAATTATGGTTTATGTAGCTTATTGTAGTGCTGAGCTATAGGTTTTGAGCTGATAATAAATCTAGAGGAACTGACCATGTCCGCCAAATCACGCCCGGTATTTTTGGAAATTCCGAATATCCGATTGCCCATACCGGGGATTGTATCTATTCTTCACCGTATCAGCGGCGTCGGCTTGTTTGTGATGCTGCCTGTTCTCTTGTATTTCTTCTCCGGAACGCTGGATCGCGAAGCGTCGTTTGAAGCATATCGTACTGCTATTTCCAATCCGTTTGTGAAGCTGATCCTTATCGGTCTGTTGTGGGCATATCTGCACCACTTTTTCGCCGGTATCCGCTTTCTGTTTTTGGATGTGCATAAAGGCCTGGAATTAAATACTGCCCGTACTACTGCTAAAGTTGTATTTGCTTCTGCTTTGATTCTGACCGTCGTTTTGGGAGCTTTGTTATGGTAGAACGTAAATTGACAGGTGCGCATTACGGTTTGCGCGATTGGGCAATGCAACGTGCAACTGCGGTCATCATGTTGGTGTACACCGTGGTTCTTTTGGTTGTTTTGTTTACGTTGCCTAAAGAATATTCGGCATGGCAGGCATTTTTTGATCAAACTTGGGTAAAAGTATTTACCCAAGTGAGCTTCTTGGCTGTATTCCTGCATGCATGGGTAGGTATCCGCGATTTGTGGATGGACTACATTAAGCCTTTCGGTCTGCGTTTGTTTTTACAAGTTGCCACCATCGTTTGGTTGGTAGGCTGCTTGGTGTATTCTGTTAAAGTAATTTGGGGGTAAATATGGGTTATCCTGTTCGCAAGTTTGATGCCGTGATTGTTGGCGGTGGTGGTGCAGGTTTACGCGCAGCCCTCCAATTGTCTAAATCCGGCCTGAATTGTGCTGTTTTGTCTAAAGTCTTCCCAACCCGTTCTCATACTGTAGCGGCTCAAGGTGGTATTTCTGCTTCATTGGGTAATGTGCAAGAAGACCGTTGGGATTGGCATATGTACGATACCGTGAAAGGTTCTGACTGGTTGGGCGACCAAGATGCGATTGAGTTTATGTGTCGCGCCGCGCCTGAAGCCGTAATTGAGTTGGAACACATGGGTATGCCTTTTGACCGTGTGGAAAGTGGCAAAATCTACCAACGTCCTTTCGGTGGTCATACTGCCGAACATGGTAAACGTGCGGTAGAACGTGCATGTGCGGTTGCCGACCGTACCGGTCATGCGATGTTGCATACTTTGTACCAACAAAACGTCCGTGCCAATACACAATTCTTTGTGGAATGGACGGCACAAGATTTGATTCGTGATGAAAACGGCGACGTCGTCGGTGTAACCGCCATGGAAATGGAAACCGGCGAAGTTTATATTTTCCACGCTAAAGCCGTGATGTTTGCTACCGGTGGTGGCGGCCGTATTTATGCGTCTTCAACCAATGCTTATATGAATACCGGTGATGGTTTGGGTATTTGTGCCCGTGCAGGTATTCCGTTGGAAGACATGGAATTCTGGCAATTCCACCCGACCGGTGTAGCCGGTGCCGGTGTATTGATTACTGAGGGTGTGCGCGGTGAGGGTGGTATTCTGTTGAATGCCGATGGCGAACGCTTTATGGAACGTTATGCTCCAACCGTAAAAGACTTGGCTTCCCGTGACGTGGTTTCCCGTGCGATGGCGATGGAAATCTACGAAGGTCGCGGCTGTGGTAAAAACAAAGACCACGTTTTGCTGAAAATCGACCATATCGGCGCAGAAAAAATTATGGAAAAACTGCCGGGCATCCGCGAGATTTCCATCCAGTTTGCCGGTATCGACCCGATTAAAGACCCAATTCCTGTTGTGCCGACTACCCACTACATGATGGGCGGTATTCCGACTAACTACCATGGCGAAGTTGTCGTTCCGCAAGGTGAAGATTACGAAGTGCCTGTAAAAGGTCTGTATGCGGCAGGTGAGTGTGCTTGTGCTTCCGTGCACGGTGCGAACCGCTTGGGTACCAACTCCCTGTTGGACTTGGTGGTATTCGGTAAAGCTGCCGGCGACAGCATGATTAAATTCATCAAAGAGCAAAGCGACTGGAAACCTCTGCCTGCTAATGCCGGTGAGTTGACCCGCCAACGTATCGAGCGTTTGGACAACCAAACCGATGGTGAAAACGTTGATGCATTGCGTCGCGAACTGCAACGCTCCGTACAACTGCATGCCGGTGTGTTCCGTACCGATGAGATTCTGAGCAAAGGCGTTCGAGAAATCATGGAGATTGCCGAGCGCGTGAAACGTACTGAAATCAAAGACAAGAGCAAAGTATGGAATACCGCGCGTATCGAAGCTTTGGAGTTGGATAATCTGATTGAAGTAGCGAAAGCGACTTTGGTGTCTGCCGAAGCACGTAAAGAATCGCGTGGCGCACACGCTTCAGACGACCATCCTGAGCGCGATGACGAAAACTGGATGAAACATACCCTGTATCATTCAGATACCAATACTTTGTCTTACAAACCGGTACATACCAAGCCTTTGAGCGTGGAATACATCAAACCGGCTAAACGCGTTTATTGATGAGTTTTCAGACGGCCTTTACCTTAAAGGCCGTCTGAAACCTAACCATACCCACATTGAACTGCTTGAATTCATAATACAAAATCATTGAGCAGTTTATGAGAAAAGGAACACTTCTCATGGAAAAAATGAGTTTTGAAATTTACCGTTACAACCCGGACGTTGATGCCAAACCTTATATGCAACGTTACGAGTTGGA
Source organism: Neisseria sp. P0021.S006 (assembly GCF_051956895.1). Lineage (NCBI taxonomy): Bacteria > Pseudomonadati > Pseudomonadota > Betaproteobacteria > Neisseriales > Neisseriaceae > Neisseria > Neisseria sp. P0021.S006. Next base: position 2,381 of record NZ_JBQCWZ010000017.1, on the reverse strand, counting down.
ATTGGAACCAACCGACGTTAAGCTTTTGGACGCTTTAGTGCGCCTGAAAGCACAAGACGATACATTGTCTTTCCGCCGTTCTTGCCGCGAAGGTATTTGCGGTTCTGACGGTATGAACATCAACGGTAAAAACGGCTTGGCATGTCTGACCGATCTGCGCAGCCTGAAACAGCCGGTTAAAATCCGCCCTCTGCCAGGTCTGCCTGTTATCCGCGACCTGATTGTGGATATGACCCAGTTCTTCAAACAATATCACTCAATCAAACCTTACGTTGTCAACGACAACCCTATCGATGCGGACAAAGAGCGTCTGCAAACTCAGGAAGAGCGTAAAGAGTTGGACGGTTTGTACGAGTGTATTTTGTGCGCCTGCTGTTCGACTGCCTGCCCGTCATTCTGGTGGAATCCTGATAAATTCGTTGGTCCGTCTGGCTTGCTGAATGCTTACCGTTTCATTGCGGATAGCCGTGATACCATCACTAATGAGCGTTTGGATAATCTGAACGACCCATACCGTTTGTTCCGTTGCCACACCATTATGAACTGCGTAGACGTATGTCCTAAACACTTGAATCCGACCCGAGCCATCGGTAAGATTAAAGAGATTATGTTGAAACGAGCCGTTTAAGAAATGATGGTTTTTGACGATATTGCCAAACGGAAAATCCGTTTTCAAACCCGCCGGGGATTGTTAGAACTAGACTTAATCTTCGGCAGGTTTATGGAAAAAGAATTCGAGCACCTGAGTGATCAGGAGTTGTCCGAATTTTCCGAAATCCTCGAATTTCAAGACCAAGAGTTGCTTGCCTTGATTAACGGACATTCGGCAACGGACAAGAAACACCTGATTCCCATGCTTGAAAAAATCAGACAGGCATGATGTGTTATAGAGCTTGTTTGCGATGCCAATCCGAACAAGCTTTTTCCATACTGAGGCCGTCTGAAAAAAGGACCGTGCCGCTTGGGCGGCAACGAAAGCCCCAACTTACAAAGGAGTTTAAGAATGTCTAAATCAGTCAAGCTCACCACCCCAAATCAAGAGACCTTGGAACTGCCAGTATTGGAAGCAAGTATCGGCCATGATGTGGTTGACATCCGTGCGTTGACAAAAAATACAGGTCTGTTTTCATTCGACCCAGGATTCGTGTCCACTGCAAGTTGCGAATCCAAAATCACTTATATTGACGGCGATAAAGGTCTGTTATATTACCGTGGTTATCCTATCGAGCAGTTGGCCGAAAAATCCGATTACTTGGAAGTTTGTTACCTGTTGATCTACGGCGAGCTGCCTACGCCCGAACAGAAAAAAGAATTTGATGCTACAGTCAGCCACCATACTATGGTGCATGAACAGTTGACTTGGTTCTTCCGCGGTTTCCGTCGCGATGCGCACCCGATGGCGATGATGGTGGGTGTGGTTGGCGCTTTGTCTGCTTTCTATCAAGACAGCTTGGATATTACCAATCCTGAACACCGCAAAATCGCGATTTACCGCTTAATCTCCAAAATTCCGACCATTGCGGCAATGTGTTACCGTTATTCCAACGGTTTGCCGTTCAATTATCCAAAAAATAACCTTTCCTATGCTGAAAACTTCTTGCACATGATGTTTGCCACACCGTGTGAAGAATACAAACCTAATCCAGTCTTGGCCCGCGCGCTCGACCGCATCTTTATTTTGCATGCCGACCACGAGCAAAATGCTTCTACTTCGACCGTACGTTTGGCAGGCTCTTCAGGGGCGAACCCATTTGCCTGTATCGCTGCTGGTATCGCCTGTCTGTGGGGTGCTTCACACGGCGGTGCAAACGAAGCTGTGTTGAAGATGCTGGATGAAATCGGCGATGTGTCTAATGTTGCCGCATACATGGAAGGTGTGAAACAACGCAAATACCGTCTGATGGGCTTCGGTCACCGCGTATACCGCAATATGGACCCACGAGCCAACATCATGCGCGAAACCTGTTATGAAGTCTTAAAAGAATTGGGCTTGGAAGACAGTCCTAAATTCAAGCTGGCGATGGAATTGGAACAAATTGCACTGAAAGACCCATTCTTTGTTGAACGCAAGCTGTATCCAAACGTCGACTTCTACTCTGGTATCGTCTTGTCTGCATTGGGCATTCCAACTGAAATGTTTACCGTTATCTTCGCATTGTCGCGCAGTGTAGGTTGGATTTCTCATTGGCATGAAATGATTAGCGATCCGGCACTGAAAATCGGTCGCCCACGTCAACTTTATACCGGTGCAGAACGTCGCGATTACGTTCCGGTAGATAAACGCTAATAAACAATACATTAATATATTGTTGAAAAGTCGTTTGAAAAAATCGAATTGCCGTTTTCAATGAGGTTGGTCGTAATTAATTAAGTTGATAGCA
>NZ_JBQCWZ010000016.1:0-45592 GCF_051956895.1 Neisseria sp. P0021.S006 | reverse complement strand
CGCCACACGATACCGAACAAACCGAGCTGCTGCTGACAGGCTACGGCTACACGCGCCGATTGTTGGAAGACTTGCTGCCCGACTCCGACGTATGGGGCGGCGACGGCGTATTGCATTTGAATTTTGACGACAGCGAACGCAAACGCAATCAAGCCTTGGTTTTGCAACACCAGCATAAACACCTTTACCACAGCGTATCTGCCGAAGAAGCTGCGTCCATCGCAGGCATAAACGTATTTTCAGACGGCCTTTACTGGCCGCAAGGCGTATGGCTGAATCCGCCCGCCGTCGTTCATACCTTATTGAATCATCCGCTGATTGAGTTGCACGAACACTCGCCGCTGACCGCCGTATCGTATGACGGCTCACAATGGACAGCACACACACCAGACGCGTATTTCAATGCCAGCCATATCGTTTACTGTATGGGCGCGCATAGCCCGACTGCCGCCGACACCAACGTCTCCGCCCTGCCTTTCCGCCAAATCCGCGGTCAAACCGGTGTTGTGTCCGCCAGCCCGTTTTCACAAAAACTGCGTTGCGCCATTTCCGGCGAAAGCTACATCAGCCCAAGCTGGCAAGGCCGTCACTGCTACGGCGCAACATTTATCCTCAACAGCAACGATGAAACTTGGTATCCGCACGAAGAAACCGAAAACCGCGCCGCCCTGCACCAGCTCAATCCGCCATTGGCACAATCCCTGTTTGAGCAAGATTCGTTTTCAGACGGCCTTCAAAACACACAAGGCCATGCCGCCCTACGTTGCGACAGCCTCGACCACTTGCCCGTTGTCGGCGCGCTCGGCGACATCACCGCCATGCAGTCCGCCTACGCCAAGCTGGCATTGGACAAAAACTACCGCCTCGACAAAATCCCCTGCCCTTACCTGACCAATGCCTACATCAATACGGCACACGGCACGCGCGGACTGGCGACAGCCCCCATCTGCGCCGCCGCCATTGCAGCCGAAATACTCGGCTTGCCGCATCCGCTATCGCAAAGGCTGAGAACCGCGTTACACCCCAACCGCGCCATCATCCGCGCGATTGTTCGGCAGCAGCCGTTGTTATCCGTTTAAAAATTTCGTTTTAAATAAAAAAGGCCGTCTGAAAGTCATTAAAACTTTCAGACGGCCTTTAGCTATCCGTTAACTGCTTAGAATTTCCATTCCAGAGATACGGCGTAATTGCGGCCTGGGGCGCGATAGCGGTCTAAGCCTTTGCCATCGCGGTCAACGCCGTTGGTGGTGCTATAGCTGTACAGGCCGCGCAGGGAGTCCCAAGTGGTGTATTTGCGGTTGAACATATTGTATACGCCGGCACGCAAAGTCAGGTTTTTAGCCGGTTTGTAGAAGCCGTACATATCAAACACATAAGCCGATTTGTTCAGCCATGGATAATCTACTACTTTTTCTTGCAAAGGCGTACCCCAACCGTTGTTTTCAAACACGGTGTACTGCGCATCTTTAGCTTTTTTCGCACCCAAATAAGTCAGGCGGGAGAATACACCCCATTTTTCGCTCGGGCTCTCGTAATCGACACCGGCAATCACTTTCAGAGGCTGAGTGGACAACAGGCTGTTGTTGCCTGACAGTTTGCTCTTCGCGTAACCGACAGAACCAAACAGTTTCCAGCCTTCAGGTACGAAAGAAACCACTTGTCCCAAATTCAGTCGGCCTGTCAGCTCAAGACCACGGATTCGGGCCTTGTCAATGTTTTGCATCTGCCAATCCAGTTTTTCGGAATAAGGATTGCTACAAATACCATAGTAGTAATTCATCTGAGTACAGCCGACATCGCCGCTGGTGGTCAGCGTCCGCTCTTCAGACAAGAAGTTGCGGTAATTGCTTTGATACAGGTTGGCATCCAAAGTACCTTTTTCGCTGCGGCCTTGCAGAGAAAGGGTATGGGTGGTGCTGCGCTCGGCTTTCAGGTTCGGATTAGGCAACCAGTTACCTGAGCCGTGGTTGTAAGTGAAATACACTTCAGACGCATTCGGCACGCGGAAACCGGAAGTTACATCGTAACCCAAACGCCATGTCTGACTCAGCTGTGCAGCCAAGCCGACAAAACCGCTCCAGCCTTTATAAGTGTTGGCTGCAGGTGGTGTTTTGTCACAAGCATGACACTCGGCATTCAGTTGCTGCGGCGTCATTTTGGTGTAGTCGTAACGGATACCTGCGCGGCTGCTGAACACGTCGTTCCATTGGATTTGGTCAGACAGCGAGAAACCGTAGTTGTTGGTTTTCACTGGATGCTGAATCGTGCTGGACGTGCGTAAAATACGGCCGCTGAAGTAGTAGTCGTCGCGGTTTAAGTTTTCAAACTCACGCTGGCTGGCGAAAGTTTTAAACGACAAGCGATGTTGGCCGCCCATTTGCAACGGTTGGCTATCCATACGCAATGTAATGCGTTTGAAGGTTGTATCCATGCTGCGGTTGTAGATTTCGTCCAAATCCTTCTGATTATAGTTGCGCGTCCAGGTAGAATAATCCATCGGGAACGAGCCTTTGTTGTTAACCGCCGCTACTTTGGTTTTCTGATAATCGAAGTCCGCTTTCAACAACGACAACCAATTCGAATCGGGCGTCCACTCGTAAAACAGGTTAGCATTGCGCCGTCTGTTTACGTCATCGGCTTCGCGCCAAGAAGAAGCGGTCAGGTTATAAGACTCTTCGATCGTGTAATTGTGGCCCTGCTGACCGTTGAGAGATGCGCCGATACGATGGTTGTCGTTGATTTGGTAAGCAATCTTACCCAAGAAGCTGTGGTATTTATGTTTGGACGGGTCAGGAATACCGCGCGCAGAACCACGGATATTCGCTCCGCTGCCGGCGCCCTCTACCGGATAACCACGCTCGCCCGCGCTTTCAGTCTCATGGCCGCGACGTTGCGAATACAGCAAAGCGGCATCCACGCGGTCGTTGTTCAAACCGAACCCAAGTGTATTTGTCCATTCGCGGTTGCGGCTGCTGTAACCGTTTTTCATCATCACGCCGAACTGACGCTCAGGCAACAGCAAATCATGACCTTGCAAGGTTTGGTAATTCACACCGCCACCCAATGCACCGCTACCGGTATTGAAAGAGTCTGCGCCCTTCACGATTTCGATGTTGCGCACGAGTTCGGGGTCGATAGACAGACGCGAGCTGTTGAAGTTGCCATAACGGGCATACAGCGAGTTTTCTTCAGAATCAGGCAGGTTTACGCCGTCAATGCTGACGCCGACACGGTTGCCTTCCACGCCGCGTACGGCAAAGCCTTTTTGATGGCGACCACTGTCGCTCAAGCCAACGTCGGTGGAATAACGTACCAAGTCTTTGTTGTCACGTACCATTTCTTGTTGGATACGGCCAAGGTTGACACGTTCCACGGCTGCAGGCGCATTGCGCTGACCTTTAACGCGGACTTCTTTTATCTCTGCTTTAACGGGTGTGGTTTCAGTTGCAGCTTCATCTGCTGCTAATACTGGATTGCCAAAAATACTGCCGACCAGTGCGGCAATAGGAAGCATTTGTAATGGTTTCATATTATCAACTCAAGATGTAATGGATTGTTCATCCATCAGTTAATGCATAAAAAATTTCTGATAATCATTAATGATTAATAAGACAGCAACCCGTTCAAACAAAACTTTGTTGTGTAATTAAAGGCCCCTGCAAACATCTACGCCGAGACCTTGTCTGTTTGATTTAATTATTTTTTAGAGTCTGTGCGGCGTCATACCTTCAGGCGCTTCCGCACCTTTCGGCAGACCGAAGGTTTCGCGCAGAATCACTTTATAGAATTCAAAAGCTTCGCGCGCGCCTTGAATGGCTTCTGCTTCAGCTTCCGGAGTTAAGTTCAGGGCATTCAGGTGCTCGACGAAGGCGCGCCAGTGTTTGCCGCGGCCGTTGGGATGCGGGGCCAGGTGGCGTGCGCCGTGTTCGCCGTTGTATTCGAGTTTTTGAGCGTGTTTGAACAAGAAAGCAGCACCCAAATTTGAACCTTCGGCGCAATAGAGCCAGCCGATGGCTTTATTGCCTGTTTCATGCGGCAATTCTTTGTCGAATTTGTAAGGCTCTTCACCCAAGTCTTTTAGGTCTTGGGTTACGGCATCGTAACGCGCCATGTATTCGAGTTCGGGAATGGCTTTGTTTAATTCGGCATCTTTATAGATGTGATCGACAGCTTTGTGGAAGACTGATTGGAGTTTCAAAAATTTGATGTAGTTTTCTTTGCTGACGAAAGGCTGAACAAACATAACCAAGTTATCAACGCTGTCGTGTGTAACTGTGGTTTGCTCTTTCAAGCGTTTGGCGAAAGTCAGCTCTTGTGTTTCACTCATGATGTTTCCTTTGAATTAAGAGACTAATGGTTTCAGACGGCCTTTATAGTTAAAAATACCGTCTAATTTGAAAAGAATCGTTTTAAAAACAAAGAAGATAATTTTTAACCTGCTTCAGATTCGTTGACCGCGTACCTTCCACAGATCTACAAGACTCATCGTGTTTTTAAATATTGAGAATATATATTATTTTTAATATAATAACAATAAACCAAACTAAGACCTATTAATAAAATTTAACAGCCCATAGCAATAACCTTCTAAACCCTTTTCAAACTTTTCAGACGGCCCAAACCTTATTAAGCAGCCGCCATTCAATCAAATATCGACCTAAATTTGGGCTATCCTTCTGTTTTCCTTTATAATGCGACATTCTTTGCACCTTCTTTATCCCCTGCCGAACCATGAAACGGATTCCTGCCTACCATCGCTGGTGGCGCTACAAGTCTTATCTTCCTGATGCGACGCTGCCTGCACATACGGTGGAATGCCCGGATTGCGGCTGCCGTATGGATATTCCGCGCCTGCGTCAGGGACAGGAAGCGCATTGTCCGGTGTGCAACCATGAAATTGTGGAGGTGGAAAACAATCCGTATATCGCGCCGATTGCCTATGCGCTGACAACCTTGATTCTGATGGCGTTCGCGTACAATATGGTGTATATCCGCGTGGATTTGTTCGGCGTAACATCGATTTTGTCGTTGCCGCAAATGATGCGGCTTTTGATTTCGCTGGATTACGGTTTTCTGGCGGAAGTGATGTTTATCCTCACCTTCGGCGCGCCCTTACTGTTTCTGCTGCTCTGCCTTTATGTTTATACGGCTTTGATACGCGAAAAGGCCTACCCTGCGCTGCGCTTTGCAACGCGTGTATTGGTTCGGCTGCGTCATTGGATTATGGTGGATGTGTTTTTCATTTCCACTTTGGTGGCATATATCAAGCTCTCGTCCGTTGCTACAGTGGAATTCGGCTCAGCGTTTTATCTGATGTTTCCGCTGTCGGTCATGCTGATTCGGACTTCGGTATCGATTCCGCAGCATTGGGTTTATTATAAGATTCACCGTTTAACCGGCGGCCATGCGGTTCAGACGGCCACTGAAGACAAAATCTGTTGCAGCCGCTGCCTGTATTTCCGCAATAAAGACGAGCAGCCTTGCGGCGTATGCGGCGCAGACTTATACCGCCGCCGCCCGAAAAGCCTGAGCATTTCGCTGGCGTTTTTAATGGCGGCGTTTATCCTGTATTTCCCTGCCAACATCCTGCCGATTATGATTTCGTCCAATCCGACGGCTTTGGAGATCAACACGATTTTCAACGGCATTGTTTATATGTGGGACGATGGCGATCGGTTGATTGCCGTGATTATCTTTAGTGCCAGTATTATGGTGCCGGTTTTGAAGATTATTGCGATGGCGGTTTTGATTTATTCCGCATACTTCAAACCCGTGATGAGCGCGGAAAAGATGTCGGTTTTGTATCGGATCACCGAATCCATCGGCCGCTGGTCGATGATTGATATTTTTGTGATTATTATTTTGATGAGTTCGTTCCACACCAATATGGCGCGCGTCGTGCCGGGTGGTGCGGCGATTTACTTCTGCCTGGTTGTTATTTTGACCATGCTTTCGGCCTATTATTTCGATCCCCGTCTGATTTGGGACAAGCAACAGCAGCTTTCAGACGGCCTTGATTCTGACCAGACCTTAACACAATGAAAAAACACGATTCTTCACCCAATTATCATGCCCCAGCGCGTGTCAAGAAAACCAATGTCTTCACGTCTATCGTGTGGCTGATTCCGCTGATTGCGCTAATTGCCGGCGGCTGGCTTTTGGTTAAAGACATCCGCAACCGCGGCCCTGTCGTTACACTGTTGATGGACAGCGCCGAAGGCATCGAAGTCAACAACACCGTTATTAAGGTGTTGAACGTCGATGTCGGACGCGTTACCCGCATCAAATTGCGCGACGACCAAAAAGGCGTGGAAGTTACTGCCCAGCTCAGCGCCGACGCCAAAGACCTTATCCGCAGTGATACCCAATTTTGGGTGGTCAAACCGCGTATCGACCAAAGTGGCGTTACCGGCTTGGGAACCTTGCTTTCCGGCTCATATATTGCATTTACACCGGGCAAAAGCCAAGAAACCAAAGATGTATTTGTCGTCCAAGACATTCCGCCGATTGCCGCCATCGGTCAAAGCGGCCTGCGCCTGAATTTGATCGGCAAAAACGACCGCATCCTCAACGTCAGCAGCCCTGTTTTGTATGAAAACTTTATGGTCGGTCAAGTAGAAAGCGCGCATTTCGACCCGTCCGACCAAAGCGTGCATTACACCATTTTCATTCAAAGCCCCAACGACAAACTGATTAATTCCGCCAGCCGTTTTTGGCTGGAAAGCGGCATTAATATCGAAACCACAGGCAGTGGTGTCAAACTCAATTCCGCCCCTCTGCCTGCCCTGCTGTCCGGTGCGATTTCGTTTGATTCGCCCAAAACAAGCGACAGCAAAAACGTCAAAAGCGAAGACAGCTTCACGCTTTATGACAGCCGCAGCGAAGTCGCCAACCTGCCTGACGACCGCTCGCTGTACTACACCGCATTCTTCAAACAATCCGTACGCGGCCTGTCTGCCGGTTCGCCTGTCGAATACAAAGGCCTGAATGTCGGCGTGGTTTCCGATGTCCCTTATTTCGACCGCAACGACAGCCTGCATTTGTTTGAAAACGGTTGGATTCCCGTACGCATCCGCATCGAGCCTTCCCGTTTGGAAATCAATGCCGACGAGCAAAGCAAAGAACATTGGAAACAACAATTTCAGACGGCCTTAAACAAAGGCCTGACCGCCACCATCTCCAGCAACAACCTGCTGACCGGCAGCAAAATGATTGAGTTGAACGATCAACCTTCCGCCTCGCCTAAGCTGCGACCGCATACCGTTTATGCAGGCGATACCGTTATCGCGACCCAAGGCGGCGGTTTGGACGATTTGCAGGCAAAAGTGGCCGATTTGTTAGACAAGTTCAACAATCTGCCATTGGATAAAACCGTTGCCGGCTTGAACGGTTCGCTTGCCGAGCTCAAATCCACACTCAAATCTGCCAATGCTGCTTTAAGCTCTATCGACAAACTGGTCGGCAAACCGCAGACACAAAACATTCCGAACGAGTTGAACCAAACCCTGAAAGAGTTGCGTCAAACCCTGCAAGGCGTATCGCCTCAATCGCCTATCTACGGCGACGTACAAAATACGCTGCAAAGTTTGGACAAAACCTTAAAAGACGTTCAACCCGTGATTAATACTTTGAAAGAAAAACCCAACGCGCTGATTTTCAACAGCAGCAGCAAAGACCCTATCCCGAAAGGAAGCCGATAATGCGCCTCTTCCCGATTGCCGCCGCCCTGACGCTTGCCGCCTGCGGCACTGCTCAAAGCACACAATATTTCGTCCTGCCCGACAGCCAGTACATCCGTCCGGCTGCGTATGGCAACGAAATCGCGGTCAAAGTCAACCTTGCCGAACCGCTTGCCAACGGCGGCCTCGTTTACCAAACCGATGCCTATCATGTGAATCTGGCGAAAAACCACCTTTGGGCGGCACCACTCGATGGCGCGTTGGCGGCCAACCTCAGCAACAAGCTCAACCGCCTCAATCCGCGCCATACTTTCGTCCCTGCTTCACGCAGCCAAAGCAGCCAAACCCTAAAAGTCTATATCGAAGCCTTCCAAGGCAGCTATCAGGGGCAGACCACCATCAGCGGTTATGCACAATGGCCGGACGGACGCAGCAAACCGTTTAACGCCGTCACGCCGCAGCAAGGCGACGGCTATACCGCCATGCTCGAATCGTTGGAAAACGGTTTGTCACAGGTTGCCGATACGATTGCTTATTAAACGAAAGGCCGTCTGAACATTTTCAGACGGCCTTTTTTATGTCTCAAACATTCATTACAACGCGCGGTCAAAATACAGAGCCACGCCGGATCGCTCGCTCATCGCCAGCAAATAATCCATCAATTTTTGCGGCCATTGAATACCGCGCACAACGGTCAGGTTGCGCAAAATAGGGAAAGTCAGGATATCTTCCAAACTGATTTCACCGCCCAAGCCCTCGCCTTCGCACACCAGCGCTTCCAGTTCTGCCAAGTCTTGATGCAGACGCTCCAGATATTGCGCCGTTTTGTTCAGATTAGTCTCGAAATTGCCGATACTTTTCTCTTTTTTGTCGATAAAGTATTTTTTCGCTTCATCAGTCTCAAATTCGGGCAGGCCGATTTTGACCATGCGCGGCTGTACCAATTTGTTATTGTATTCACCCACTTTGTCCAACCAAGCCTGTACTTCTGGACGAACTTCTTCTTTCAGACGGCCTTGATCGATGTAACGGACAATATCCAAACTCTCGCCCATAAACGAACCGTCTTCTTTTTGCAAAATCGGCACTTGTTTTGAACCAATCATGCCAATCGGCGTAGCTTCATCATCGTTTGCTAAGACGACCTCTTCCACCGCCACATCGCGCAAGCCGAAAATCATCCTTGCACGAACGCAAAACGGGCAATGGTCGTAAATATACAGTTTCATCAAAATACTCCTTAAAATTTCAAAACGGTTAACCATAACACCCAAGGCCGTCTGAAACAAGGCTTCCTGAAACATAGTGCCACCTTCGCATACAAATCTAGGGCTGCCGGCAATAAACTGTTACAATGGCAACGTTTTTATCAAAAAGAAAAAAACGCACGCCATGACCACTATTCGCCAAACGCCCCAAACATCGAGCGTAACGCTGGAAGGCCTCCTCGCATGGTTCGACAGCTATGTTGCCGCGCTGCCTGATCCCGATAAAAACCTGATTCAGACGGCCTTTGACCTGGCTAAAGAACATTATCCCGCCGATGCCCTAACGACTTACGGCGAGCCTTTAATGGAACATTTCCTCGGCTCGATGCAAATCGTCAGCGAACTCGACTTATTGCCCGATGCCGTGGCGGCTACGATTTTGTCCGACATCGGCAAATACGTTCCCACTTGGCAAGAATTGGTTGCCGAACGCTGCAACAGCACCGTTTGCGAGCTGGTCAAAGGCGTAGACGAAGTACAAAAACTGACCCAATTCGCCCGCGTGGATAGCCTTGCCACGCCGGAAGAACGCAGCCAACAAGCCGAAACCATGCGCAAAATGCTGTTGGCGATGGTTACCGACATCCGCGTCGTCCTGATCAAACTGGCGATGCGCACGCGCACCCTGCAATTCTTAAGCAACGTTCCCGACAATCCTGAAAAACGCGCCGTTGCCAAAGAAACCCTCGACATTTTTGCCCCGCTCGCCAACCGCTTGGGCGTGTGGCAACTCAAATGGCAGCTCGAAGACTTGGGCTTCCGTCATCAAGAGCCGGAAAAATACCGCGAAATCGCCCTACTTTTGGACGAAAAACGCACCGAGCGCCTCGAATACATCGAAAACTTCCTCAATATCCTGCGTACGGAACTGAAAAAATACAATATTCATTTTGAAGTTGCCGGAAGACCGAAGCACATCTACTCCATTTACAAAAAAATGGTGAAGAAAAAGCTCACTTTCGACGGCCTGTTCGACATCCGTGCCGTACGGATTTTGGTGGACACCATTCCCGAGTGTTACACCACCTTGGGCATTGTCCACAGCCTCTGGCAGCCGATTCCGGGCGAGTTCGACGACTATATCGCCAACCCAAAAGGCAACGGCTATAAAAGTTTGCACACTGTCATCGTCGGCCCGGAAGACAAAGGTGTGGAAGTCCAAATCCGCACCTTCGACATGCACCAATTCAACGAATTCGGTGTTGCCGCCCACTGGCGTTATAAAGAAGGTGGCAAGGGTGATTCCGCCTATGAACAGAAAATCGCTTGGTTGCGCCAACTCTTGGACTGGCGCGAAAACATGGCCGAAAGCGGCAAAGAAGACCTTGCCGCCGCTTTCAAAACCGAGCTGTTCAACGACACGATTTATGTTTTGACTCCGCACGGCAAAGTCCTCTCCCTGCCTACGGGCGCCACCCCCATCGACTTTGCCTATGCCCTGCACAGCAGCGTAGGCGACCGTTGCCGCGGCGCAAAAGTCGAAGGACAAATCGTGCCGCTGTCAACGCCGTTGGAAAACGGACAACGCGTTGAAATCATTACCGCCAAAGAGGGAAATCCTTCCGTCAACTGGCTCTACGAAGGCTGGGTCAAATCCAACCGCGCCATCAGCAAAATCCGTGCCTATATCCGCCAGCAAAATGCAGATACCGTGCGCGAAGAAGGCCGCGCCCAATTGGACAAACAGTTGTCAAAAATCTTCCCAAAACCCAATCTGCAAGCATTGGCGGAAAAACTCGGCTTCAAAAAAACCGACGAACTCTATACGGCCATCGGTCAGGGCGAAGTTTCCAACCGCGCCATCCACAAAGCCTGCGGCGCGCTGAATGAACCGCCTCCCGTGCCGATTGATGAAACCAATATCGTCAAGCAGTCCAAAATCAAAAAAGGCGGCAAAAATGGCATTTTGATTGACGGCGAAGACGGCCTGATGACCACGCTTGCCAAATGCTGCAAACCAGCACCTCCTGACGACATTATCGGTTTCGTTACACGCGACCGCGGTATTTCCGTCCATCGCTGCACCTGCCCTTCTTTCCGCCACCTCGCCGAGCAGGCTCCGGAAAAAGTGTTGAATGCAAGCTGGGCAGCCTTGCAAGAAGGACAAGTATTTGCCGTCGATGTCGAAATCCGCGCTCAAGACCGCTCCGGTTTGCTGCGCGACGTTTCGGATGCGCTGGCGCGTCATAAACTCAACGTTACCGCGGTGCAAACCCAATCGCGCGATTTGGAAGCCAGTATGCGCTTTACCCTTGAAGTCCGCCAAGTCAACGACCTGCCGCGCGTATTAGCCAGCTTGGGCGACATCAAAGGCGTTTTAAGCGTAACGCGCTTATAATTCCCATTCCCCCATCTAAAGGCCGTCTGAAAGTATTGCTTTCAGACGGCCTTTCACACATCGGCTGCCAATATATAACCTACGCTTCTATCCTTACAATCAGCCGTTATTTCCTGTTTGCCATATTCTCAGGCAAACTCGCCATCCGCATGATAAAGAAAGATATTTTTATTCTTATATTAACCTTAAGGAAACTTCATGGACACACGAGACCTGTTCCCTCATGAAATTTTGCAGGACGCCATCGGCAAAAGTTGCGCCAAATCTGAATTCAGCATCAAGATGTTGGTGATTTTGAGTTTCTTGGGCGGCGGTTATGTCGGCTTCGGTTATCTTGCCTGCCTGCGCGTCATCAGCGGCATTCCTGCCGAATGGAACGGTCTGGCCGCCCTGTTGGGCGCATCCGTGTTCCCTATCGCACTGATTTGTATCTTAATCGGCGGCGGCGAGTTGGCAACAGGCAATATGATGATTATGGCTTTGGGCAGATTAACCGGCCGTGTCAGCACCTACAAACTGGTACGCAACTGGCTCATTGTCAGCTTGGGCAATCTGGCAGGCGCCGTTGCCATGGCCTATTTCCTCGGCCACTACGTTGGCCTTGCCGAAGGACCGGCCGCAGCGAAAACCATTGCCATTGCCGAAGCTAAAGTCAATATGGACTTCGGCCGCGCATTCGTTTCTGCCATCGCATGTAACTGGATGGTGTGTATGGGCATCTGGTTTTACTTCGGCGCACGCCATACTTCAGGACGAATCTTAGCCATGTGGTTCCCTGTTATGATCTTCGTATTAATCGGCTTTCAACACTTTGTTGCCAATATGTTCATCATTCCGGCCGGCATTTGGGCGGGCGCAAACGTCAGCTGGGGTCAATTTTTCTACAATATGATTCCCGTTTTCTTAGGCAACGTCCTGGGCGGGTCATCCTTTGTCGCAGCCTCTTATCTCTTTGCTTACAAACACTTACTAAAAGACGATTTTTCTATTTAATGTAGTCTTTTTTTCTAAAAATCCCGTATTTGCCCGACACAGATACGGGGTTTCTGCACAAGGCCGTCTGAAAGTCCAAGTCGTTTAATTACTTTTTCTCTTTAATCCCCAAAAAACATCAGGAAAGATAGTTTCACACACTTTCCTTCGTCATCATCGGTAAAAATTTATATATTTTTATGTTTTTAAATGACTTAGCCAAAAGGCGGCATCAATTTCGAATAAAGGCTGAGTTCTTCGCTTTGCAAAAGCGACTTTTTACGGTATGCTGGTTTAAATTATTTACAATTTAATGCATTAAAATTTCGTATTTTATTGTATTTGAAAATAATTTATCCTGTCTCTCTCGCAAAAAACAGGATTTTTAAGCTGTATTTTTATTAGAAAAAAGTTTGGGTATGAATTGCTTGCAATTTCAAACCCGTTTTAAAAGTTAGATGAGGAATAAGTACATGAATCCCATGTATATCACTTTCGCGATCTATTTGGTCGCCGTATTACTGATCGGCCTCGCCGCCTATTTTTCAACACGAAACTTCGACGACTACATTCTCGGCGGCCGCAGCTTAGGTCCGTTCGTGACCGCGATGTCTGCCGGTGCTTCCGATATGTCAGGTTGGCTTTTGATGGGTTTGCCAGGTGCCATTTACCTGAGCGGTTTGAATGAAGCTTGGATTGCCATTGGTCTGATTGTGGGTGCATACCTCAACTGGCTCTTGGTTGCAGGCCGTTTGCGCGTGCATACCGAATACGCCAACAACGCACTGACGCTTCCTGATTACTTCTTCCACCGCTTCGGTGCCGGCGGTCACTTGATGAAAGTGGTTTCCGCACTGATTATCTTGTTCTTCTTCACTATTTACTGTGCTTCAGGCATCGTAGCCGGTGCTACCCTGTTCCAAAGCCTGTTCCACGGTATGTCTTACACTCAAGCCATGTGGCTGGGTGCCGGCGCGACCATCGCCTACACTTTCTTGGGCGGTTTCTTGGCAGTAAGCTGGACCGATACCCTGCAAGCTTCTTTGATGATTTTTGCATTGGTACTGACTCCTGTCATGGTGTACTTGGGTTTGGGCGGTGCTGATCAAATGAACGCTGCCATCCAACAAGTTGCCGCTTCTACCGGTAAAGAATACGGCAGCCTGTTTGCCGGTACTACTTTCATCGGCATTATCTCTACCGCCGCTTGGGGCTTGGGCTATTTCGGCCAACCACACATTTTGGCCCGTTTCATGGCTGCTGAAAGCGCTAAATCTCTGGTTTCTGCACGCCGTATCGGTATGACCTGGATGGTTCTGTGTATGGCCGGTGCCGTGGCTGTCGGCTACTTCGGTATCGCTTACTTCGGCGCCAACCCTGCCCACGTTGATGAAATGAACGGCAACCACGAACGTATCTTCATCGCTTTGGCTACCCTGCTCTTCAACCCTTGGATTGCCGGTATCATCTTGAGCGCGATTCTCGCCGCCGTAATGTCTACCCTGTCTTGCCAATTGTTGGTTTGCTCCAGCGCGATTACCGAAGACTTCTATAAAGGCTTCCTGCGTAAAAAAGCACAACAAGCTGAATTGGTATGGATTGGCCGTCTGATGGTATTGGCGATTGCCGTGATTTCCATCCTGATTGCTTCTGATCCTGAAAGCAAAGTATTAGGCTTGGTAGCTTACGCATGGGCTGGCTTTGGTGCCGCATTCGGCCCGGTCGTTATCCTGTCTGTACTGTGGAAACGCATTACTGCCTACGGCGCACTCTCCGGCATGATTGCAGGTGCACTGACTGTAGTAGTTTGGGCTGAGTGGATCAAAAAACCTGCTTTGGCCGCACAAGAAACAGGTTTCGCTACTGTCTATGAAATCGTCCCCGGCTTTATCATTTGCACACTCGTGATTGTTTTGGTGTCCCTGATCGACAAAAAACCTTCACGCGAATTGCAAGAACGTTTCGAAAAAGCAGACGCAGAATACCGCGCCTCTAAATAAGACGTTTTCAGACGGCCTGCATGATTCCGTGCAGGCCGTCTTTACGACATAAACTGTTTCAAAATAATCTGAGCCTTATCAGAAAAAACAGCAATTTATGCGGATGCATCTTGTATCCGCATCATAATTTTATTACGATATTACTATCCTTCAGAATGCTTGTTTTAGCAGTCTTAATTCAGGCCGTCTGAAACCATGAAAAAACCTTTGGAGAACATAAATAATGTTTAACTTCGCTTTTCCAACACAAACTCCTCTGCGTCAAGCTGTAACTGATGCCTACCGCCGCGATGAAATCGAGGCCGTTCAGGATATGTTGCAACGTGCACAGATGACCGACGAAGAACGCAATGCCGCCTCCGAGCTTGCCCGTCGTTTGGTTACTCAAGTCCGCTCCAGCCGCACCAAAGCAAGCGGCGTAGATGCCTTGATGCACGAGTTCTCTCTCTCCAGTGAAGAAGGTGTTGCACTGATGTGTCTGGCCGAAGCCCTGCTGCGTATTCCGGATAATGCAACCCGTGACCGCCTGATTGCCGACAAAATCTCTGAAGGCAACTGGAAAAGCCACTTGAACAATAGCCCTTCCCTCTTCGTTAACGCGGCTGCATGGGGTCTGCTGATTACCGGCAAACTGACCGCGACAAACGACAAACAGATGAGTTCCGCATTAAGCCGTCTGATCAGCAAAGGTGGCGCACCTCTGATCCGTCAAGGTGTGAACTACGCCATGCGCCTGTTGGGCAAACAGTTCGTAACCGGCCAAACCATTGAAGAAGCGCTGCAAAACGGTAAAGAGCGCGAGAAAATGGGTTACCGCTTCTCTTTTGATATGTTGGGTGAAGCCGCATACACCGAAGAAGATGCCAACCGCTACTACAACGACTACGTTCAAGCCATTCACGCCATCGGTAAAGATGCCGCAGGCCAAGGCGTTTACGAAGGCAACGGTATCTCCGTTAAACTTTCCGCCATCCACCCACGCTATTCACGCGCCCAACACGAACGCGTTATGAGCGAATTGTTGCCACGCCTGAAAGAATTGTTCCTTTTGGGTAAAAAATACGATATCGGTATCAACATCGATGCCGAAGAAGCCAACCGTCTCGAATTGTCTTTGGACTTGATGGAAGCTTTGGTTTCCGATCCTGACTTGGCCGGCTACAAAGGTATCGGTTTCGTTGTTCAAGCCTACCAAAAACGTTGCCCGTTCGTTATCGACTATCTGATCGACCTGGCACGCCGCAACAACCAAAAACTGATGATCCGTTTGGTTAAAGGTGCATACTGGGACAGCGAAGTGAAATGGGCTCAAGTAGACGGCATGGAAGGCTATCCGACTTACACCCGTAAAGTCCATACCGACATCTCCTATCTCGCCTGCGCACGCAAACTCTTGGATGCGCAAGATGCCGTGTTCCCACAATTTGCCACCCACAACGCCTACACTTTGGGCGCAATCTACCAAATGGGTAAAGGCAAAGACTTTGAACACCAATGTCTGCACGGCATGGGCGAAACCCTGTACGACCAAGTGGTCGGCCCGCAAAACTTAGGCCGTCGCGTACGCGTGTATGCCCCGGTCGGCACACACGAAACCCTGCTTGCCTACTTGGTACGCCGTCTGTTGGAAAACGGGGCGAACTCTTCTTTCGTGAACCAAATCGTTGACGAAAACATCAGCATCGACCGCCTGATTAAGAGCCCGTTCGACACCATCGCCGAACAAGGCATCCACCTGCATCCGGCATTGCCTCTGCCGCGCGATTTGTATGGCAAAGGCCGTCTGAACTCCCAAGGCGTCGATTTCAGCAACGAAAACGTATTGCAAAACCTGCAAGAAAAACTCAACCAAGCTTCTTCCGAAGACTTCCACGCCGCGTCTATCGTTAATGGCGAAGCGCGTAACGTGGGCGAAGCGCAACCCGTCCGCAACCCTGCAGACCACAACGATGTTGTCGGCACTGTCAGCTTTGCCGATGCGGCATTGGCTCAAGAAGCTATTGGTGCAGCCGTTGCCGCCCTGCCTGAGTGGAGCGCCAAACCTGCTTCAGAACGCGCCAACTGCCTGCGCCGTTTTGCCGATTTGTTGGAACAACACACGCCTGCATTGATGATGCTGGCCGTCCGCGAAGCCGGTAAAACCCTGAACAACGCCGTTGCCGAAGTACGCGAAGCCGTTGACTTCTGCCGCTACTATGCCAACGAAGCTGAGAACACCCTGCCTAAAGATGCCAAAGCCGTCGGCGCAATCGTTGCCATCAGTCCATGGAACTTCCCATTGGCCATCTTTACCGGCGAAGTGGTTTCTGCATTGGCAGCCGGTAACACCGTTATTGCCAAACCTGCCGAACAAACCAGCCTGATTGCTACTTACGCCGTTTCCCTGATGCATCAAGCCGGTATTCCGACTTCTGCACTGCAACTCGTACTCGGCGCAGGCGATGTCGGCTCTGCCCTGACCGGCGATGCCCGCATCGGCGGCGTGATCTTTACCGGTTCTACCGAAGTAGCGCGCCTGATCAACAAAGCCCTGTCCAAACGCGACGACAGCCCTGTCCTGATTGCCGAGACCGGCGGTCAAAACGCGATGATCGTGGACTCTACCGCCCTGCCGGAACAAGTCTGCCTCGACGTATTGAATTCTGCCTTCGACAGCGCGGGCCAACGTTGTTCCGCCCTGCGTATCTTGTGTGTTCAAGAAGATGTTGCCGATAAAATGGTCAACATCATCAAAGGTGCAATGGACGAATTGGTTGTCGGCAAACCGACCCAACTGACCACAGACATTGGCCCTGTCATCGATGCTGAAGCCCAACAAAACCTGTTGGCCCACATCAACAAAATGAAAGGCGTAGCAAAGGCTTACCACGAAATCAAAACTGCCGCCGACGTTGATGACAACAACTCTACCTTCGTTCGTCCAATCCTGTTTGAATTGAATAACCTGAACGAGTTGCAACGCGAAGTGTTCGGTCCTGTACTGCACGTTGTCCGCTACCGCGCCAGCGAATTGGATCAACTCATTGACCAAATCAACGCCAAAGGCTATGCTCTGACCAGCGGTGTACACAGCCGTATCGAAGGCACTGTTGACCATATCCGCGACCGCATCGAAGCTGGTAACATCTACGTTAACCGCAACATCGTTGGTGCTGTTGTCGGCGTACAACCTTTCGGCGGTCACGGCTTGTCCGGTACCGGTCCAAAAGCAGGCGGTTCATTCTATCTGCAACGCCTGGTTCGTACTCCTGAATGGGTTGCCCCAACCCTCAGCCGAATCGGCCAAGCAGACGAAGACGCGCTCAAACGTTTGGAAACCCTGGTTCACAAACTGCCGTTTAACGCAGAAGAGAAAAAAGCCGCAGCCGCAGCTTTGGGTCACGCACGCGTCCGTACCCTGCGCAAAGCCGAAACCGTATTGGTCGGCCCGACCGGCGAACGCAACTCATTGAGCTGGCGCTCTCCAGAACGTGTTTGGGTACATGGCGGCAATCTGCTGCAAGCCTTCTCTGCCCTGACCGAGCTGGCAGCCGCAGGCATCCAAACCGTTGTTGAGCCAAACAGCCCACTGGCTTCCTACTCAGCCGATTTGGACGGTTTGTTGCAAGTCAACAGCAAACCCGAAAACGCAGGCATCAGCCATGTTGCCGCTATCGAGCCTTTGAGCAGCGAGCGCAAACAAGAGTTGGCCGGCCGCGACGGTGCGCTCATCCGCATCCTGCCTTCTGAACAAGGTCTGGATATCCTGCAAGTATTTGAAGAAATCTCTTGCAGTATCAATACTACCGCTGCCGGTGGTAACGCCAGCCTGATGGCAGTTGCCGACTAATCGTAGCCAAATCAAAGGCCGTCTGAAATTCAGACGGCCTTTTTTATGTTTTTTTATTTACATTTTTGCCGGATATTCGCACAAATCGTTAATCAAACATTTGCTGCATTGCGGTTTCAAAGCCTTACACGTATAGCGGCCATGCAAAATCAACCAGTGATGGGCATCCATCAAAAATTCTTTGGGAATAAAGCGCATCAGCTTGTCTTCAACTTCACGCACATCCTTGCCCGGCGCGATTTTGGTGCGGTTGGCCACACGGAAAATATGGGTATCGACCGCCATAACAGGTTGCCCGAATGCAGTATTCAACACCACATTGGCTGTTTTACGGCCAACACCGGGCAAAGATTCCAAAGCCTCTCGGTCGGCAGGTACTTCACCGTTATATTTCTCCAGCAAAATACGGCAAGTCTGCATGATGTGTTTGGACTTGGTTTTGTAGAGGCCTATGGTTTTGGTGTATTCCATCACGCCGTCCAGCCCCAAATCCAACATAGCTTGCGGCGTATTGGCAACGGGAAAGAGTTTGGCAGTCGCTTTGTTCACGCCGACATCAGTTGCTTGTGCAGACAATAAAACGGCGATAAGCAGCTCAAATGGCGAGCTGAAATTCAACTCGGTAGTCGGATGAGGATTGGCAGCGCGGAAACGCTCGAAAATTTCTTGGCGGATTTGTTTGTTCATTGTTTGGATTATTTTTTTATTGGCGCAGCAATTATAGTGAAATCATGTTGATACGGCTACTTTAAGTAAACAAGGCCGTCTGAAGTTGTTTTCAGACGGCCTTGTTTTATAAAAGCATTGCTATTTTAAATGCTGTTTACTTCTTACTCAAAGTCAGTCCTGTCCAGCCAAACACCAGCGTCAGAGCCAAGCTCAAGTAGCAGAAGAAGGCGTAAGGCAGATATTCCCAAACGGGCACACCCAAGGCATGGCTGATAAATACGCCGCAGACGCTCCAAGGCACCAACGGGTTGATGACAGTACCCGCATCTTCAAGCGTACGGGCAAGGTTGCGCGAATGCAGACCAAGCTTGTCATAAACCGGCTTAAAGGTTTCGCCGGAAAGCAGAATACTCAAATATTGCTCGCCAATCAGGAAGTTAACACCAACCGATGTCATGGCCACGCTGAAAGTAGCGCGTCCGGCATTGGTCAGGAACGCACGAATGGCCTCCAACAAAGACGGAATCACACCGATGCTAAACAACAGGCCGCCCAAGCTCATGCCGAGTATCACAATAGTTTGCGTAAAGAACATGCTTTCCAAGCCGCCGCGAGAAATCAAACGGGCAATGTCTTTAAATGCTTCGCCTTCGAGTTTGTATCCGCCGTAAAACCACGCGCCCAGCTGTTTCAAATCAGGCGTACTATGGAAGTAAGTCACAATCAGCGCCACCACAACGGTAAACAACATGGCCACAATGGCATTGACGCGCATCAGGGCGAGGACAACCAGCAAGGCAAACGGAATCAGCGAATAGGCATGCACCAAACCGGTTGCTTCCAATTGCGCGCGGAAAGCTTCGACGCTGTTCATATCATGCGCGGCAACATTAGGCAAGAGCCACAACATCAATGCTGCACTGATCAACCACGCAGGCACAGTGGTGTACATCATGTTTTTGATGTGTTCGAACAAATCAATGCCGACAATCGAAGCGGAAATACCGGTCGTATCGGAAAGCGGCGACATTTTATCGCCAAAGAACGCACCCGACACAATCGCACCTGCCGTCATCGCCATATCGGCATGAAACGCAGCCGCCATACCCATAAATGCCACGCCGACAGTTGCACAAGTCGTCAAACTACTGCCGATGGAAATACCGATGACCGAGCAAAGCGCAAACGCCGAGAAATAAAAATAAGTCGGCGAAATCAATCCGAAACCGTAATACATCAGCGTCGGAATCGCACCACTCATCATCAGCGCGCTGACCATCAGGCCGATAAAGAAAAACAGATAAATCGCGCCCATGCCCTGCCCGACCGCGCCGATCATACCGTTTTGCATGTCTTGATATTTCAAGCCACGCATCAAACCGTACAAAAGCAAGACCACGATCGCCGTCACAATCGACATATGCGGCAGCCATTCAAGCGAAATAATCGTATAACCCATTGCTGCCACCAAAGCTAAGGCCACCGCAATGGCCTCAAAGCGCGGCATATTAAGTAAGGATTTGAAAGCAAACATTGTTCTTTGCCTTTTAAATAAGTACTTAACAGATTTTAGCATAACAGGCCGTCTGAAACCCGATTCTCAGACGGCCTGCCTGTTATTTTATAAAAACAGCTCCAGTAAAACTGCGACACTTTCTTTAAAATATATTAAATTATTAACATTAAATACTTTTAAATTAGAATAAATGAAATTTTATTGCTTTTTAAAACGTCCATCATGCAAAAATGCCACCACTTGCTCGACCGTTTTACGGTTAAACAACATACCGCTATGGCTGACAGGCAAAACGACATGATCACGCATATTCGGACAATGCGTTTCGCTGACCAAAACCGTACCATCATGTTCACCATGCAAACCTAAAACACGGCCCAGCCCATACGGTTTATTGCCGGCGATACTGCCCAACTCAACGCATTCTGGCAATTCAGGCATACTGCCGTCCAAAGCGCCTTTATACGAGCCGCCCAATACCGGCTTTTGCAAACCCAAATTGAGCACACGTTGCGCAGCCCGGCTGCCTTGGTGCGGCGTACCCATAGTAACGATACGGCCGCTGACTTTATTCGGATATGCAGCCGCAAAATTGCGTAAGACCAACCCGCCCAAACTATGGCCGACAAAGTGCAGTGTTTCATCAGCATGGTTCTCATCAATCCATCGCGCCAAATCTTCAACATGTCGGTTCATCGAATGCAAAACACTGTAATAATCGAACAGCGCAACTTCAAAACCTTCTTGTTCCAGCAAATACGCCAGCGGTTTCATTACCCATGAATGCATGTGCAAGCCATGCAGCAAAATGATTTTGGCCATTTTTTCCTCCTGTCATTTAAATCATTATGCCACAAAGTAAAAAGGCCGTCTGAAATCCCATAAGGTTTCAGACGGCCTTTTATCATGATGGATTATTCGTCAGCTTTATAGCCTTTTATAGCAAAGAAGACGATGTATACATAACAAATCGCCGATACAACGAAAGAAATCATCAGGCCGTAAGTATCTGCAGCCCAACCTTGTACCACAGGCACAACCGCACCGCCGACAATCGCAGTACACAATACGCCGGAAGCGCTGCTGGTAAATCGACCCAGACCTTTGGTTGCCAAAGAGAAAATGGTTGGGAACATGATGGAGTTGAAGAAGCCGATAGCCAACAATGCCCACATCGCAATATCCGCACTGGCTTTACCTGCCAACATAGCAACGCCCAACAAGGCAACAGCAGCAGTAGCGTTAAATGCCAAATAGCGGTTAGGCGCAATTTTCGCCATGATGGCAGAGCCTAAGAAACGGCCGACCATCGCGCCGCCCCAGTAGAACGACAAATATTTCGCGGCAGATGCGTGGTCCAAACCTTTCAGATAGCCCAACACGCTGACCAATAAAGAACCGATGGATACTTCCGCACCGACATAACAGAAAATACCGGCCGCACCAAAAACCAAATGACGGTATTGCCATACGCTGTGTTTGCCATCATGGTTGTGTTCGCTCTCTTCTTCAGCAATTTTGTTTGCGTCAGGCAGACGAATCATTTTGACGAATACAGCCAAAATAATCAGCAGACCGGCCAAACCTAAATATGGAATTTGAACAGAAGAAATTTGCTCGGCTTTGCTGACAGTTTGTGTCGCATCAGCCAAAATCAGGAATGCGCCGATTTGCGGAGCAATGGTCGTACCCAAAGAGTTAAATGCCTGAACCAAAGTCAGTGTTGCAGATTCTTTACCCGGTTTGGACAGCAAAGTCACATAAGGGTTACCCGCCACTTGCAACAGTGTTACACCTGAAGCCAAAATAAACAATGCACCCAAAAAAGTTGCATAAGAATGACTGCCAGCAGCAGGATAAAAGAGTAGACAGCCGATGGCAGTCAATACGAAGCCGCTAATCACGCCGTTTTTATAGCCGATTTTGCCGACCAAATAGCCCATCGGGATCGACATAATCGCATAAGCGGTAAAGAAACAGAATTGAATCAGCATCGCCTGAACATAAGTTAGGTCGAAAATATCTTTCAAATGCGGAATCAAAATATCATTCATGCAGGTAATGAAACCCATCATGAAAAAGAGTGTGGTTAGGACAACCAGCGCAGGAGTATGATTTTGTTGTGAATGCGCAGACATGATTTGCCTTTCGTTTTGTTAAGATTTGCTGGAAAAATGAGCTTAAATCAGTTCATTAAACTTAACACCCATTAACAGCCGCCCGTATCATACTGATAATCCGTCACTTTGAAAACTATTTTCTAACAGCCGACTACATTATCCTTCAGACGTTTAATTTTAAAAATTTCAATAATATTGGATTTATCTTTTATTAGATTAAAAAATAAAGGCATAATCCTCTTACTAAGCCTATTATTTCTTTTTTACAATATCACTTGATGTAACTCAAAACATGCCACCTCTTTACGCTTACCTTGCCCTGATTGCTTCTGCCTTCACTTCAGCCACACTACTTCCGGGTACATCCGAGGCGGCATACGCCGCATTTGTGTACCAATATCCGCAACATGCCCTCGGCGCATGTTTGTGTGCCGGTTTGGCGAATGGCTTGGGCAGTATGGTTTCGTATTACATGGGCAGAATGTTTCCGGCCAAGAAAAGGCCGTCTGAAAAAGTATTGGCGCGTATACAAAGATGGGGAATTTGGCCGCTATTATTTGCATGGTTGCCGATTATCGGCGATGCCCTCCCCCTTGCCACAGGCTGGCTCAGGCTTAATGCTTTGCATTGCGCCATCATTCTGATTGCAGGCAAACTGCTGCGCTATGCCATGATTTATTGGGGAATGAACATAGTTGCCGGATAAGTTTCCACAGTCAAAAATAAAGGCCGTCTGAATGATTCAGACGGCCTTTGCCTTTAATTCGACAATTACAAGACTTTCACAATACTTTCGCACAGGTAGTCGATATTGTCATCGGTAATGCCTGCAACATTAATGCGGCCGGAACGGACGGCATAAATGGCAAACTCGTTTTTCAAACGGTCAACTTGTTCGGGAGTCAAGCCGCTGAAAGAGAACATACCGTTTTGTTCGATAATGAAATCAAAGTCTTGGGTTGCACCTTTGGCCTTGAGCAACTCAACAAATTTTTGGCGCATGGCTTTGATGCGGCCGCGCATTTCATCAAGTTCGGCAATCCATTGTGCTTTCAAATCATCATTTTTCAACACCAGCGCAATGGTGTTCGCACCGTGTGAAGCTGGGTTGGAATACAAGGTACGGATGATGGTTTTGACTTGGCTGTGGGCGCGGGCTGCAGTTTCTTCATCTTCGGCCACCAAAGTGAACGCGCCGACGCGCTCGTTGTACATACCGAAGTTTTTGGAATAAGAACTGGCAATCAGCAATTCTGTATTGTGTTTCAAGAACACGCGCAAGCCGTAGGCATCTTCTTCCAAGCCATTGCCGAAGCCTTGGTAGGCAAAGTCAAACAGTGGCAACCAGCCTTTTTCGGCAGAAAGTTTTGCCAAAGTTTCCCATTGTTCGGGCGTAGGGTCGATGCCGGTAGGGTTGTGGCAGCAGCCGTGCAGCAGGACGATGTCGCCTTTTTGCGCTTGGCTCAAGTCTTCAATCATGCCATCCCAATCCAAACCGTGTTTGGCGGCATCATAGTAACGATACGGTTTGTCTTGGATACCGACCGCTTTGGCGATGGCGTTGTGGTTAGGCCAAGTCGGATTGGAAATCCAGATGGTTTGCGCGTTCAACTGGCGTTTGACAAATTCGGCCGCAATGCGCAATGCACCTGTACCGCCAAGGCTTTGCGCTGTTTTGGCGCGACGGCTGGCAATGATTTCGTGGTCTTTACCAAATAACAGGATTTGGGTTTGCTCGTTGTAATCGGCAACGCCGTCGATGGTCAGGTAATTTTTAGTTGTCTCGCTTTCCAACAGGCGTTTTTCAGCCTCTTTGACGGCTTTGACAATAGGCGTTGCGCCGGATGCGTCTTTGTACACGCCGATACCGAGATTGACTTTTTCGGGACGGGTTTCGGCTTTAAACGCTTCGCCCAAACCTAAAATCGGATCAGCAGGAGCTGCTTCGATATGCTTGAAGAACATGATTTTTCTCTTTACAAGTGTAAAACGGTTGAAAAAATACAAATTTGTGTAATTTTACGCCGTTTCAGGCCGTCTGAAAACGGATTATTACAGGGTTTTAACGCAAGATTGCCAACAAATCCAAAGGTGTGGCAATACGGAAATCGGCGAACCAGTTTTCGGTTTGGTCTTCGGCAGAAATATAACCCCAATCGGCAAGCACGGTTATCATTCCTGCATTTTTGCCTGCCTGCATATCGCGCTCGGCATCGCCGACATAAAAACATCGCTGCGCCTCAACGCCAATCTGTTCGCACGCATAAAACATAGGCTTCACGCTGGGCTTGGGTTCATCGCAGGTATCGCCGCTGACAATGACGGCGGGAGGCGCGGCAAACCCGAGCTTAGGCACGAGGACATCGGTAAAACGCATGGGCTTGTTGGTAATAATGCCCCATTGGATACCGCGTTGAACTAAGGCTTCCAACATTTCGTTTACGCCGTCGAACAAAATGGTTTGATCGGCATAACAGCGGCTGTATTCATCCAAAAACTCTTTACGCCATTGCATATAGTCCGGATGGTCGGGCGTAATGCCTGCACCAAGTTTGAGCAAACCGCTCGCACCGTGGCTGGCCTGCGGACGGATTTCATCCATGCTTTTTTCTGGCAAACCGTGTCGGCGCAATACCGTGTTGAGCGCACCACCCAAATCAAGTGCGGTATCGGCAAGCGTGCCGTCAAGGTCGAATAATACGGCTTGGGTCATAAGTATTCCTTTGATGATTTTAGAAGGCCGTCTGAACAATCCAACAAGTTTCAGACGGCCTGAATATGGTTAATGGTGATGGTGTTCGTGCATTTCCTGCGAACACAAAACTTCATCTTTATGCGGATGCTGTTCGCTTTCAATCTGAATCGTACAATGCCCGATGTTATGATGCGCCAATTCATGTTCGATGCGGTAGGCGATTTGTTCGGACTCTGCAACCGTCATGTTGCCATCTACGACAATATGGCAGGATAAAACGTGGATATTGCTGGTAATCGTCCAAACATGCAAGTCGTGAACGGATTTTACGCCC
Organism: Neisseria sp. P0021.S006; assembly: GCF_051956895.1. Classification (NCBI taxonomy): domain Bacteria; kingdom Pseudomonadati; phylum Pseudomonadota; class Betaproteobacteria; order Neisseriales; family Neisseriaceae; genus Neisseria; species Neisseria sp. P0021.S006. Next base: position 20,172 of record NZ_JBQCWZ010000016.1, on the reverse strand, counting down.
TCCATATTGCGGATAACGCTGAGCAACTCATCGGTATGGATGTTTTCCGGCGCGCCTTCCATCAAAATGTGCAAAGTCTGTTTAAACAGCTTCCAGCCGCTGCACCCTACCAAAGCCGCCACCAATACGCTGGCAACCGTATCCGCCCATTGCCAGCCATACGCCATCATCAGTACCGCTGCGACAATCGCCCCTATCGAGCCGAACAAATCGCTGATTACGTGCAGATACGCGCCGCGCATATTGACGTTTTCTTCGGTATCGCCATTCTTCAACATATAAACGGCGACGCCGATGTTGACCAGCAAACCGATGATACTGACCACCAACATGCCGCCCGTCAAAATTTCCGGCGGATAAAACAATCGTTTGACTGCTTCATAAAAAATCATCGCCGCAATCAACACCAGCGATAATCCGTTAAACATCGCCGTCAAAATTTCAAAACGCTTGTAACCGAATGTCTTTTGCAGCGTGGTCTGTTTCTCGCCAAGTTTGAATGCCGACAATGCTACGCCCAGCGAAAACGCATCGCTGAACATATGCCCCGCATCGGAAAGCAGGGCCAAAGAGTTGGTCAGCCAACCGCCGACCGCCTCAACCAGCATAAATCCGATAATAACGAAAAATGAAATGCGCAATACCTGCTTGTTGGCGGTATGCGTGTGCGCGTGCGAATGATCGTGATGATGTGCCATAATGATTTTACCGTTTCAGACGGCCTTTTTATCCTGTTTCAAACTTTTCTCAAAATCTTCCAACATATCCAACTCAAAACGGCTGAATCCCGCGCGTTCCCGTGCTTCGATATTGACGTAACCGCGGAAGATAAACATATCGTAACGCGCAATCAGGCTGCGGAACAAGGCAACCGGTTCCAAACCGCGCTCACGGCAAAGATGCTGATACCAATGATTGCCGATGGCGACATGCCCTACTTCATCGCGATAAATAATATCCAACACATCGCAGGTTTCCACATCGCCGCGCTGTGCCACTTTTGCACGAATACCCGGCGTGACATCCAAACCGCGCGCTTCCAACACCCGCGGTACCAAAGCCATGCGCAACAAAGGATCGTAAGCAGTTTTATATGCCATATCCCACAAATGCCCGTGCGCTTCAAAATCGCCGTAATCGTAGCCCAAGCTGTTCAGACGGCCACGCATCAAGCCGAAGTGAAACACTTCTTCTTTCGCCACCCTTACCCAATCGCGTACAAACTGAAACGGCATATTGCGAAAACGATACGCCGCATCCAAAGCCAGATTAATCGCATTAAATTCAATGTGCGCAATCGCATGCAACATGGCCGCATAGCCTTCGACCGTATTCATCTTGCGCGGCGTAACCTCCGAAGGCGCAACTAAACGCGGACGCAACGGATGTCCGGCAAAACGGCAATCCACGGGTTTCGACTCCTCAACCGTCAAACCTTCCGCCTCGCCCAACTGCGCAAACAAGGTCTGCGTCAACCTTCCCTTTTCATCCGGATTGTCCGACAGCAAAGCCTGTTCCAATAAAGGATAAGGATTCAGATACATACAAAACCATTGTTTTAAAAAGACAAATATTATAACCGTTTTAAAAAGCAAACAGAAAGACTATAATTTCAAGCTTTCCGTAAAATGACATTAAATACCACACCAAGCCCTTATGCGTTTCATTAAAAAAACGTCAAAACCAAATGCAGGCCATCTGAAGAAATGAAATTATTTCAGTCACTTGATTGGATTTTTCATATTTACACAAATTAAACCCTCCATTCAACCCCTTGTCTGTTACACCATAACGTCTATACTGAACCCATCTCTCCGAACAAGGAACCAAAACATGAAAACTACCCGACTGTTCACCCTGACCGCTGCCGCGCTGCTTTCTTCAGCTATCGGCTTTGCACAAGCCGACGCAGTGGACGCCCTGAAAAAATTCAATAATGACGCCGACGGTATCAGCGGCAACTTCAGCCAAACCGTTCACAGCAAAAAGAAAACCCAAACCACACACGGTACATTCAAAATCCTGCGCCCTGGCTTGTTCAAATGGGAGTACACCAAACCCTACAAACAAACCATCGTCGGCGACGGCAAAACCATTTGGCTCTATGACGTAGATTTGGCACAAGTAACCAAGTCCTCACAAGACCAAACCATCGGCGACAGCCCTGCCGCCATCCTCTCCAACAAAACGGCATTGGACAGCAGCTACACGCTGAAAGAAGACGGTTCTGCCAACGGTATCGACTACGTTTTGGCTACACCTAAGAAAAACAACGCCGGCTATCAATACATCCGCATCGGCTTCAAAGGCGACAACCTCGCCGCCATGCAGCTGAAAGACAGCTTCGGCAACCAAACCAGCATCAGCTTCAGCGGCTTGAACACCAAGCCTAACCTTTCCAGCGGTATGTTCAAATTTACCCCTCCTAAAGGCGTTGATGTCTTGAGCAACTAAGCTTCTAATGAAACACAAAGGCCGTCTGAACAACAGACGGCCTTTTATAACAGACGGCCTTTTATTTAGTTCAATTCAAAATCAAACACACTGTTACTTTTGACCTTGAATGGCCGCGGCAATTTTTTCTGCGCCTTTTTTCGCCCAGTCTGCCTGCTTGGCTTCCACCATCACGCGCACGACAGGCTCGGTACCGGATGCGCGCAAGACCACGCGGCCTTTGCCTTCGAGTTCTTTTTCCACTTCAGCCAAAGCCTCTTTGGAAGCGTCCTGCCAGTTTTGGCCTTTTTTGATGCGGACGTTGATCATGGTTTGCGGATACGGCTGCCAATCGGCGCAAACGGTGGCAAGGTCTTGATTCAAGGTTTGCAATGCGGCCAAAACTTGCAGCGCGGAAATGATGCCGTCACCGGTATTGTGTTTGTCCATACACAAAATATGACCGCTGGCTTCGCCGCCAATCAGCCAACCGCGTTGGTGGAGCTGTTCCAACACATAGCGGTCGCCCACTTTGGCGCGGCAGAAATCAACGCCCTGCTCTTTCAAAGCAACTTCCATCGCCATATTGGTCATTACCGTACCCACCACGCCGCCGATCTCCACGCCTTCGTGCGCGCGTGCTTTGGCAATCACATAAATCAAGCTGTCGCCGTCATACACTTTGCCATTGCGGTCAACCATCATCAAACGGTCGCCATCGCCATCCAAGGCAATGCCGTAATCGGCTTCATTTTGCAACACAGCCGCTTGCAAAGCTTTCGGATGGGTCGCACCACATTTCTCATTGATGTTGTAGCCGTTTGGCTCATCACCGATGCTTACTACTTGCGCACCCAATTCGTGGAATACTTTAGGCGCAACTGCATAGCCCGCACCATTGGCGGTATCGACCACCAATTTCAGACCGCGCAAGTCCAAATGGCTTGGGAAAGTGGATTTACAGAACTCGATATAGCGGTCATCCGCACCATTAATCCGGCGCGCACGGCCTAAACGGCTGGATGGCTGTGTTTTCATTTCCTCATCGATTTTGGCTTCGATTTCCAATTCGATTTCATCGCTCAACTTCACACCGCCTTCGGCAAAGAATTTAATGCCGTTGTCAGAATAAACGTTATGGGACGCAGAAATCATCACACCGGCAGACAAACGCAAAGCACGGGTCAAATACGCTACGCCCGGAGTCGGCAGAGGGCCGGTTTGAATAACATTGACACCGGCGGCGGTAAAACCGGCAATCAGCGCAGCTTCCAGCATATAGCCTGAAATACGCGTGTCTTTACCGATCAAGACGGTTGGTTTGATTTCGCCTTCGTGCTGCACCAAAACCTGACCTGCCGCATAGCCTAATTTCAAGACAAAATCAGGATTGATAGGAAACTGACCGACTTCGCCACGCACACCGTCAGTACCGAAATATTTTTTTGCCATGAGATAACTCCGTGGTTGTTTTGTCGTATGTGAATATGGTTGAACTTCTTTAAAAGAATCTTGATTGTATTCGAAGGCCGTCTGAATCTTTCAGACGACCCTTGATCATGAGAATAATTTACTACTTCAGTATTATAGCAAGATCCAGATTTCCTGCACAAAAAAAGCGCATCCTTTTGCAGAATGCGCTTCCTATTCGAGATTCAAAATCAAATCTTAGAATTTAGCACCAGACTGATTAGCCATGTAATCAACTGCAGCTTTCACTTCATCATCGCTCAGGCTACCGTTACCACCTTTGGCAGGCATTGCGTTAAAGCCTTCGAGTGCGTGTTTGTGCAGGGTGTCTTTACCTTGTTTGATACGAGGAGCCCAGTCTTCTTTTTTACCTACATGAGGAACACCTGGAACTGCGCCGCCGTGACATGCTTGGCAGTTGGCTTCGTAAACTTTTTTGCCGTCTGCACCGCCGGCTGCTGGAGCTGCCACACCTTTGTCATCTGCTTTGGCCACATCTGCTTTAGGGGCTTCTGCAGGAGCTGCACCTTCAGCCGCCGGAGCTGAAGCGGCTTCACCGGAAGCGGCTGCATCGGCAGGAGCTGCGGCATCAGGATCAGGGAAAGTACCGCCGGCTTTGTTGGCCATATAAGTAATGGCGCGTTTCAATTCTTGATCGGTCAAATCAGCCGCACCGCCTTTGGCAGGCATTGCGTTGAAACCATTCAGAGCGTGTTGGAACAAGGTATCGAAACCTTGTGCAATGCGAGGCGCCCAATCGCCTTTGTTTTCAAATTTAGGCGCGTTAGGAACGATGCTGTCTGCCGCGTGACATTGAATACAGATTTTGTTGAAAATCTGATCGCCTTGACGCTCGCCGACTGGAATACCATCGCCCAATTTCAGTTGGCCGACTGGCTGGATACGGGTTTGAGTCGCAGCTTCGGTTGTTTCGGCAACATCGCCGAATGAACCGCTTCCCGCCAGTTTGATCAGGAAGTAAATCACTGCAATGACAATAACGATACCGCTCACAAGGGTGAACAATGCAGAGCCTTGGGCTTTGTGGTCGCGGAGTTGTTTCATTTGGTAGGCCTCGCCGTTAGGTTAGGTTGTGCTGTAAGTTATAGTTTATGTGTTAAACGCAGTTAACAATATTTTGCTGGATTATACTGAATTCGCAAAGGCTTTCCAATCCATCTTGAGAAAAAGATACGCAAAAATCCTCAAAAGGCCATCTAAATTCTGCTAAGCCTTTGTAGTTAATTGATTATTCCAGCTATGCAAAAAAGTGACCGCCAATGCCACTTTCAGACACTTTCAAGATAAACTTTGCCAATAAAGCCAATATGCGTTAACCTTACGGCTTTCGCACCCATAGCTCAGTTGGAAGAGTGTCAGTTTCCGAAGCTGGAGGTCACAGGTTCGATCCCTGTTGGGTGCGCCAATTATAAATAGGCCGTCTGAAAGATGAAAATTTTTCAGACGGCCTTTTGATTTACTTCAAATAAAACTACATTCAATTTCAGATTGAACGGCTATTACAACACTTTGGCAAATGCTTCGGCCACATAATCGATATTCGATGCATTCAATCCTGCCACACACATCCTACCCGAATCCAGCAGGTAAACGGCAAACTCGTCACGCAGGCGGTGTACCTGCTCTACGGTTAGGCCTGTATAGCTGAACATACCGCGCTGTTTGATGAAATAGCTGAAATCACGATTGGGGATTTTGGCCGTCAAAACATCATAAAGTTTCTGACGCATGGCACGGATGCGGTCGCGCATGGCGTAAACCTCGTTTTCCCACAAAGCGCGTAGCTCATCGCTGTTCATCACATCAGAAGCGATGTATGCGCCATGCGCGGCAGGACTGGAATAAATGCGGCGGACGGTAAATTTCAACTGTCCGAACACCAGCTCTGCTTCTTCCTTATTGGGACACACTACGCTCAAACCACCGACGCGCTCGCCGTACAGCGACAGGTTTTTCGAGAAAGAGTTGCTGACAAACAAAGGCAGACCCATTTCGACGGCTTTGCGAATTGCATACGCATCGCTGTCTAAATCTTCGCCGAAACCTTGATAGGCAATATCCATAAACGGAATCAGCTTGTGCGTTTTGATAATATCCAACACTTCATCCCATTGCGCTTTCGACATATCTACGCCGGTCGGGTTTTGACAGCATGGATGCAAAATCAAGACGCTGTTTTCCGGCAATGTTTTGAAAAACGCAGTCATTTCTTCAAATTTCACGCCGACGGTTTCAGGGTTGTAATAAGGATACGTCCCCACTTCAAAACCTGCGCCTTCAAAAATGCCTTTATGGTTGTCCCAAGTCGGATCGCTGACATAGGCTTTTGCATCAGGGAACCAACGGCGCAAAAAGTCGGCACCGACTTTCAACGCCCCCGAGCCGCCTAAAGTCTGTACGGTCGCAACGCTACCTTCTGCCAATGCCGGATTATCCTTGCCAAACAACAAACGCTGAACGGCACTCCGATAAGTATCCAAACCTTCCATCGGCAGATAAGGAGAGGGGCGCGGTACGGCCGCACGCTCTGCTTCTGCCCGGCGGACAGATTCCAAAACCGGCATTTTGCCTTCGTCATCAAAATAAATGCCTATGCTCAAATTGACTTTTTCAGGACGCTCGTCGCGTTTGAAGGTTTCAACCAAACTCAAAATCGGGTCGCCCGGATAATACTCGACATGACGGTACATGGTGCTTCCTTTGTTTTCAGACAGAATTAATGAAGATTGTGGCACTAAAAGGCCTTATTTGCAAAATCAGGCCGTCTGAAAAATTCAGACGGCCTGATTATTTTTAAACGCTACCAATCTACTCGTTTCAAATCGTTTTGTGCCAATACATCCGCATGCTCGCTGCGGCTTTGATATTCCCTGTCCTGCAAAATGCGGCGGGCGACATAATTCAAATGCAGTTTGGCCGCTTCCGCCGCCTCAGCCGGTTTGGCCTGGGCAATGGCTTCAAAAATAGCGCGGTGCTGGGCAATTAGCGTCGGGCGCGGGTCTTCGGTTTGATGGATATAGATAATGCCGCTGCGTGTTTGCTGATAAAGCATTTTGAGCAGGCTGCTGGAAAGGTGGCTGAACAGGATATTGTGTGCGGCATCAGCAATAGTTTGATGGAAACTGACGTCTGCCTCGGCTTGATGTTCCAAATTTCCGCTTTCACAGGCCGTTTCAAACTTCTGCTGCCAGAAGTCAATACGTTTCAAATCGGCGTCAGTCCGTCTTTCGGCGGCCAGCGCCGCCATACAGCCTTCAACGTGACAACTGAAATCGAATACGTCTGTTTCCCAATTGGTATGTTTGCCGAGCAACTCCTGCCAGCTTTGCAAAAAATCCTGCTGCGGCTTGACGGAAACATAATAGCCATCGCCCTGCCGCGCTTCCAAAACCTGCTTGGCAATCAAGATATTCAATGCCACCCTGACTGACGGACGCGATACGCCGAATTCTTCCGCAAGCGTACGTTCGGGAGGCAATTTACTGCCTTCTTCATAAATGCCGGTCGCGATACGTTCTTCCAAAACGGCTAAAACCTGATCGCTGATTTTTTGCGGACGAACCAATTTCGTCATGTTGTATTCCTGATGATTGAAGGACAGTTGTATTCAAACGGCCATAAATTGGATTGACCAATTGGCCGCTCATTCTAATCAATCCCCTATTTTTTCGTCAAGGAATGCCATTCTTCCCATCGCAAGCAGTTTAATTCAAACACATTCATTTTTATCAAGTAACCTCACCAATGCCTTCAAATCAATATTTTGGTATGACCAATCTTAATAAACAACCTATGCGCCCAAAATCTGAAAATATTGATTTAGATTAAAATCCCGCTGCTTCTATTTAACTAGACTTTATGTATAATACTTAGGTATTAGTTAACATAATTCCTAATAATAGAGAGAAACAATATGAAATACCCACCATTACTTATCTTACCCATTACCTTAGCCGTATCCCAAACATGGGCAGATACCGATCCTACACCTGAAGAAACGGTTACCCTTTCCCCTGTCACCGTCACCGGCACACAACAACAAAAAGCCAACCGCGTTACTTTCAACCCCAAAGCTGCTTTGCAACCCCTCCCTGCCGGAGACGGGGCAGACCTTTTACAATCCGTGCCCAACATGAGCATCATCCGTAAAGGAGGTAGCTCGGGCGATCCGCTGTTCCGTGGTTTGGGCGGCTCGCGCCTCTCCGTCAATGCCGACGATCAGTTTATTTATGGCGGTTGCGGTATGCGCATGGACCCGCCGACTGCCTATATCCACCCCAATTCATTTGATAAAGTCGTGGTTACTAAAGGCCCGCAAACCGTTACCCAAGGCATGGGTTTGGTCAGCGGCTCAGTGCAATTTATCCGTACAGATCCTGATTTCACTGAGAAACCTTACAATATTAACGCCACCCTGACAGCAGGCAGCAACGACCGCCTTGACGGCTCGCTGGAAGCCGAGTTCGGCGGCAAATACGGCTATGTCCGTACCAATATCTCCCATAACGAAGCCGACGATTACAAAGACGGCGACGGCAACCGCATTCACTCCCACTTCAAACGCGACAGCCAAATGTTGCAACTGGGTGTTACTCCGACAGAAAACACCACCATTGCCGGCACATACGAGCGCAGCAGAGCCAAGGTTGCCTACGCCGACCGCATGATGGACGGCAGCAAATTCGACCGTGATGCGTGGAATATCCGTTTTACCCAACGCAACCTCACACCATGGTTCAGCGAGTTGGAACTGCGCTACGGTAAAAGCGAAATCGACCACGTGATGGACACATACAGCCTGCGTACCATCTACAATCCTGCCGGCAAGCAGATTAAAAATGCCAACAACCCTAAACGCAATACCGATACAGGCCGTCTGAAAGCCACTTTCGATTGGGACAAGCTCAACCTGCAAACCGGTTTGGATTATTTGGACGACGTCCACGTCGCGCGTCATGAGCGTGGCGGCGACGGCTACAGCCACAAGCCTTACATGCCCAACCAAAGTTTCAAACAATGGGGTATTTTCACCGAAGCCTCTTGGCAACAAACCGACAATCAACGCTGGGTAGCAGGTTTTCGCCATGACCAAGTCAAAGCGCATTACGATACCGCGCGTGTTACCGACCCCGTTTTGAAACATCAGAAATTCAATTTGAACTCAGGCTTCCTGCGTTGGGAAAGAAATACGGACAACGGTCTGAAATACTATGCCGGATTCGGCATTGCCGAACGCGCGCCTGACTACTGGGAACGCCTGCACTCTGAAAACAAAGCCATCCGCGCAGAGCAAAACCGCCAAATCGATGCAGGCGTAATCTGGAAACGTCCTAATCTCCACGCATCCGTATCCGTATTCGGCAGCGACATCAAAGACTTCATCATGATGGAGAGCAAAGACAAGATTTTCAACGTGCGCAACATCAACGCTTCACGCTTTGGCGGCGAAGCCGAAGTCAAATGGACATTTGCGCCTAACTGGGAAGTCGGCACCAGCCTCGCCTACACCCACGGCAAAAACCGTACCGACGGCAAACCTTTGGCACAAACGCCACCGCTCGAGTGGAACAACACCCTCGCCTTTGACAACGGCAAATTCAGTGCGGGCGCATTATGGCGCGTCGTGGCCAAACAAAACCGTTACAGCAAAGGCCAAGGCAATATCGTCGGCCAAGACATCGGCGCTTCTTCGGGCTTTGGCGTACTCTCGCTCAACGCTGGTTGGAAATTCAGCAAATACGCCACATTACAAGGTGGCGTGGACAACGTGTTCAACAAAAACTATGCTGAATTCGTCAGCCGCGGCGGCGACCCGTCTGCCGGTACACAAACCATGCGCGTGAACGAACCCGGCCGTACTGCATGGCTGAGACTGCAAGCGAAGTTCTAATCAGCCTCATGCGTATATAAAAAGGCCGTCTGAAAAATTTTCAGACGGCCTTAATATTTTTAATGATGTTTTTAAACAAACAGTCCGGCGAAACAATGCAACGCCGGACTGTTTGCTCTCTATCGGATTAAATCAAACCCAAAGAGTTGATGAACACGACAATAATCGCAATCGGCGCAAGATAGCGAAGCGCACCCAACCACAGGTAAAGCAGCTGTTTCGGAATGGTGCTGCCCATGCCCGCATCACGCAGGACAGACTGTTTGTCCTGAACCCATGATGTAAACACGGCAACGCTCAATGCGCCAATCGGCATGATGACGGCAGAAATAATGAAGTCCCACAAATCAAAAATAGTTTTTCCGAAAATCTTAAAATCGCCCCAAACGCCAAATGACAGCGCCGAAGGAATACCAACTATGAAAATCGCAATACCGGTTACCCAAGCGTGGCTGCTGCGCTTTTTCTCGTCTTGGCGGATGGTTGCCGCGATAACGGTTTCCAGCATGGAAAACGCGGAAGTCAGCGTCGCAAAGACAACCAACAGCATAAACACGGCAAACAAATACGTACCCATCGGCATTTTCATGAAGACCGCAGGCAACACGACAAAAATCAAACCAGGGCCTTGGCCGGGTTCAAAACCGAAGGCAAATACCGCAGGGAAAATCACCAAACCGGCCAGCAGCGACACAAACAGGTTCATCCACATAATCATATGGCCGGAGCGGAACATATCCTGATCCTTACCCAAATACGAGGCATAGGTAATCATCGCGGACACGCCAATACTCAACGCAAAAAATGCCTGACCCAAAGCAGTCAGCATCGTACCCGGTTTCAAATACGACCAATCCGGTTTCAACAAGAATGCCACGCCCTCCATTGCGCCGGGCAAGGTCAGCGAACGGATAGCCAGCGCGATAAAAAGGATAAACAAACCCGGCATCAACACGCGGTTTGCCTTTTCAATGCCGTCTGAAATGCCGCCTTTAACCACCCAAATGGTAATCAGCATGAACAAGCCTTGGTAAAACAGCGAACCAAACGGTGAAGAAATCGTGTTGCCGAACAAGGCTTCAAAGTCTGCGCCGGCATGAATTTCACCGGTAAAGCTGTGCACGACGTAGTTCAATACCCAGCCGCCGACCACGCTATAAAACGACAGCAAAATAAAACACGCGGCCACACCCATGCGGCCGACCCACGGCCACTGCGAACCCGGGCGCAATACTTTAAAGGAATCAATGGCGTTTTTACCGCCTGTACGGCCGATGTAAAACTCAGCCAGTTGAACCGGTAAAGCCACCAAAATGGTGAAAATCAAAAACAAAAGAAAGAATACGGCGCCGCCGTTGGTACCGGCTGTATAAGGGAATTTCCAAATTGCACCCAAACCGATGGCCGAGCCTGCCGCAGCAAGCACAAAGCCGATTTTGGATGACCAAGACGAATGATTGCTCATGATGTAAGTTTAAGAAACGTGAAGATGCCGAATTGTAACAGGGTGAAGTCAAGCCGTGAGTGGCTGACGGACAGCCGATAAGCAATTCGCACGGATGGTGCGTACTTATCAAGCAAATTGGCATGAATTTTTGATAATTAAGCTTTTAATAGCACAAAACTAATTTTTATATTTTAAATTTGACGATTTGTTTTAAAAATAAGCATATAAAAGGCCGTCTGAAACCTTGTTTCCAAGTTTCAGACGGCCTTTATCTTGAAACCGTTTTATTTTTTCATGGCATCAGTCAAAACTTTGACATTGTAGCGGTACATGCCGATGTAACTGTTGGCCGGTGCGCCACCCAGTGCATCGGAATACAAACGTCCGCTGACATTGACGCCGGTTTCTTTGGCGATACGGTCAATCATGCGCGTGTCTTTGATGTTTTCGGTAAAGACGGCTTTAATGCCCTCGCGTTTGATTTGACGGATGATGGAAGCCACTTGTTTGGCAGACGGCTCGGCTTCGCTGCTCACGCCTTGAGGGGCGATGAATTCAATATTGTAGCGTTTGCCCATGTACGTGAACGCATCGTGTCCGGTCAAGACTTTACGCTTGGCGGCAGGTACGGCATTAAAGGCAGCCTGCGCATCGCTGTGCAATTTTTTCAGCTGCATTTGATAGTTGCCCAAACGTTGCTGATAGTAGGTTTTGCCTTCAGGGTCGGCTTGAATCAGCGCATTGGCAACGTTTTGCGCATAAGTACCCATCAAGACGGGGTCGGTCCAAACGTGCGGGTCAAATTCGCCGTGATCGTGATGATGGCCTTCATGATCGTGGTCATGATGATGGCCGCCCTCTTCTGCTTTCAAAGCCTGAATGCCTTTGGTCGCTTCGGCGAAAGGCACTTTGCTTTGTTTAACTGCGCGTTGTACATCGGCGGCTTCCAAGCCCAAGCCGTTGAGCAATACCAATTTTGCGCTGCGGATTTTTTTGATGTCGCCGCTGGTCATGTGGTAGGCATGGCTGTCTTGGTTGGCACCCACCAAGCTTTGAACGGCCACGCGGTCGCCGCCAATCTGTTTGGCCACGTCGCCCAAAATGCTGAAGCTGGTGACAACAGGCAACGGAGCGGCATAAGCGGCACCGGTCAATAATGCGGCAACGATGCCGAGTTTCCAATGTTTCATATTCTCTCCAGTGATATAACGTAACATTAACATCATCATAAGACAGACTGTCTGATTATTCAAGCGGCCGTCTGAAAAATCATGCCGTGCGGTGTTTCTTGCGGCGCAGCCATTTTGCCAAAATGCCGCCTTCCCAACCGAACACGACGGAAATCAGGTAAAGCGTGCCGCAGCATAAAATAATCGCCGGGCCGGACGGGATTTCGATATGGTAGGAAAACAACAATCCTGCCAAGCCGCAAAGCAAAGCCAATGCGACCGACAAAATCATCAGCCAACCCATGCTTTTCGCCCACAGTCTGGCAGTAATCGCCGGCAACATCATCAAACCGACCGACATCAGCGTACCCAATGCCTGAAAACCGGCAACCAGATTCATCACGACCAGTACCAAAAACAACACATGCCAAAAGCCGCCCTTACCGCCGACAGCCTTGAGGAACAAAGGGTCTATGCTTTCCAACACCAGCGGGCGGAACATGACCGCCATCAGCAAAATAGTGACACTTGCAGAAACGGCAATCAGCTGCAAAGCCGGAATATCCACCGCCAAGACCGAGCCAAACAGCAAATGCAGCAAATCGACGCTGCTGCCGTTTTTGCTGACCAAAACCACACCGATGGCGAGGCTGCTCAAATAAAATGCGGCAAAGTTCGCATCTTCTTTCAATGAAGTAAACCGGCTGACTAAACCGGCCAACAAAGCCATCAGCAAACCGGCTGCAAAACCGCCAACACTCATCGCAGGCAAACTCAAACCGGCAAACATATAGCCAATGGCCGCACCGGGCAAAACCGCATGGCTCAAGGCATCGCCCACCAAACTCATGCGGCGCATCACCAAAAATACACCGACAGGCGCCGCGCTCAATGCCAGGCAGAAAATCGACGCCAGGGCATAGCGCATAAAGTCGAATTCGACGAACGGCGCGACGACCAAATCATATAAATCCATGTTTTATCGCTTTTTTATTAATCTCTGAAAGCCTGAGGCCGTCTGAAAAACACTTACTTTCAGACGGCCTTGTCCATTAAACCGCGCACCAATCGGCCGCTTCCTGCTTCTGCATCATTCGGTTGGCCTGTGCCAAAAATTCATCGGTCAACACATTTTCCGTCGCACCGGCTGTCACTTTTTCACGCGCCAAAAGCAGCGTGTTGGCAAAATATGCCCGCACCTGCTCGTAATCATGCAACACGGCAATCACTGCCTGACCGTCCTGATGGCACTGGCGCAAAACTTCCAACAGCGCATAAGTCGTCCGCGCATCCACCGCGTTAAACGGCTCATCCAGCAGCAAAAATTTGGCATCCTGCACTAGCATCCGCGCAAACAATACGCGTTGGAATTGGCCATTGGACAAGTGCGCGATTTGGCGCGTGGCAAAATCCTGCATTTCCACGCGTTCCAAAGCCACCATCACGCGCTTTTTCTGCGCCGCGTTCACACGCCCGAAAAAGCCGATTTCATACCACAGCCCCATCGCTGCCAGTTCAAACACCGTCATCGGCTGGCTGCGGTCAATGTCCGACTGCTGCGGCAGATAGGCAATATCCTTGCGTGCCATATTTTCATAGCGCACGCTGCCCGTATCCGTCTTCTGCAAGCCCATAATGGCTTTGAGCAGGGTCGATTTACCCGCGCCGTTCGGCCCGAAAATCGTCCACATTTTGCCATCTTCAAACACCATATCGACATGGTGCACCACCGGCCTGCGCTGATAGCTGACCGTCAGATTTTCCACCACGATACTCATGGCGATACCGCCCAAAAATATACAGCCCACAACGCCGCCAATGCGACAAGCGCAATCAGCAGCCTTTGCAGCAATCCGGTCAACAATACAGAATTCATAAGCCTAAAACCGCCCTTGTCCAAATACGGACAACAGGCCGTCTGAAAGAAAATTAAAACATTAAAATGATACTGTATAACGTTAACCCTGTAAATTTCTTTCGTTTTCAGACGGCATCGGGCAAAAGGCCGAATATCGGTTACAATCCGTTTTTTATTTGATGATTGTCCTATGTCTATTCCACTCTTAAACGAAAAACTCAATACCGAAACCGCCCGCATTTCATGGGAAGAGCTGCAACCCCACTTCGCACGCGGTGCCGCCGTCTATGTTGCGCCCGATTTGGATTTGATTGCCGTCGCCCGTCATGTTGCCGAAGATGAAGCCGCGCCATTGAAACAATGGATGGAACAAGGCAAATTCGGTGCCATCAGCGATGATATGGCACGCACATTTTTAGCGGATAAGCAGGAAATGTGGGCGGTTGTCGTAGCGCCGTGGGTATTGGTACAGCCTTGCAAAGACTGATAAGGTCGTCTGAAAAATAAAACCGGAACATTTCCCATGTTCCGGTTTTATTTTTCAGACGACCTATTGCAAAGTAAAGCCTGCTTTGAATTCAAGCTTCGGCACCCCGATAACGAAACGTTTGCCGATGCTGTCTTCAAACTCATACGCGCCTTCGATACTGCCCCAAGGCGTGCTGATTTGCGAACCGCTGTTGTACTCATAGGCTTCGCCCGGGTACAAAACAGGTTGCTCTTCAATCAGGCCAACATGACCGACCTGCTCTGTCTCACCGTGTCCGTCGGTGATTTCCCAAAAACGCTGACGCAAAGTAATGATTTTATCACTGCGGTTGCAGATGGTGATCAGATAATTGAAGGCGTAACGGTCGCGATAGACGTCGCTCTGACCGGCCATATAACGCGGCTCCACGTTAATCTCGATTTCATTCATAATTGTTTACCCCGTATGGTATTTATTTTATTTCAATATCCGGATAATTCCGGCGTGCCCGCCCTATTTTTGCAAAGGGTCGAAACACTTAAAACGCATCACGCGATCCAATAAAACAGGCCCAAGACCATCAAGGTCATCACAGCCGCAATCAAATCATCAAGCATAATGCCTAAACCTCCATGAATCCATTGGTCAAACCATTTTATCGGCCATGGTTTCAACGCATCAAACAAGCGGAAAATAACAAAAGCCGCCAGCCACCAGCTCCATTTAAACGGAATCAGCGACAGCACCAACAGCATCGCGACAATTTCATCCCAGACGATACCGCCGTAATCCTGAATACCCAGCTCCCTCTCGGTATAACCGCAAATGCGGATACCCCAGAAGAACAAGGCGATACACAATAAAAGCAATATCCAGCCGTCTATGCCCAACAGGCACAATACAAAAGCCAGAGGTAATGCTGCCAGCGTTCCGGCCGTACCCGGAGCAACCGGCGACAAGCCGCTGCCAAAACCGAATCCTAAAAAACACAATGGTTTGTGCAACAGCCAAGAAAAAGTAGGTTTACGTTCAGCCAAAATGATCAAATCCTAAAGAAGTCAGTTCCAATACGCCGCCTTCGGCATCCAAAATATTCAGACGGCCTGAGTCAGTCATTTTACCAATTCGGGCGACCGGTACGCCACTTTGTTCCGCTACCTGATAAACGCGTTCCCTATCTTCTGGAGCAGCAGTAAAAATCAGTTCGTAATCATCGCCGCCGGCTAATACCGCCGACAACCATTGTTCGCGCGACAAAACGTTTTTCAATTCAGGCAACGACGGCACACAATCGGCAAATATTTCCGCCCCGACAGCAGAGGCTTTTAAAATATGCCCCACATCTTGAGCCAGGCCGTCTGAAACATCTTGCGCGGCATGGGCAAACGGCAACAATGCCTGCCCCAATGAAACGCGCGGTTCCGGACGGAGCAATTTATCATCGCAAACTGCCATGATTTCAGACGGTAATTGATAATGCCCCAGATGTTTGTTCAAAGCAGCGGCAGCCAAACCCAACCGACCCGATACCCAAATATCGTCGCCGACTTCGGCCGCATCACGCCGCAGGGCATTCCCTGTCGGAACTTCACCTACTATTGTTACATTAAAGACCAAATCGCCTTTGGTGGTATCGCCACCAATCAACACCGTATCAAAACGCGCGGCCAAAGCAAAAAAGCTATCGCAAAAACGTTTGAGCCAGTCTTGATTCAATTCAGGCAGCGCAGCACTGAGCAACACCCAACGTGGTTTGGCACCCATAGCGGCCATATCGGATAAGTTTACTGCAAGCATTTTCCATGCCAAATCTTCAGGTGAAACATCTTCAAAAAAATGTCTGCCCTTAACCAACATATCAGCGCTAAAACATAAATCAAATCCGTTACTTGGGCGAATAATAGCGGCATCGTCCCCTATGCCCAAAATCAAACCTTCCGATTTTTGTCGCTGCAAATATTGTCTGATAAAGTCAAATTCCGTCATATTTATCCAATACAACTATAACTTAGATTACTATATCTAATTTTGTGCCAGCCTGATGTTTGCCTGCTAAAACGTCAAACATTACACTTCAACATTATTTAGATATAAAACTCAATAAGTTAAAGGCCGTCTGAAAATATAGATTTCAGACGGCCTCATGTTCTCAAACCACTCTGAGCAGGTAGATTTACAGATAGACGATTTCGCCTGTCCGCCCCCTGCTCTCTTGACTTGCCCACCAAATAAATTGCGGCAGGACATCTTCGTAGTTTTTACGTTCGCTTTTCGATTCGCCCGGATGCGATTTAATACGTTGCGGCGAATTGATGGCGCCCGGCACCAAAACATTGGCACGCAGGTTGTCAAAACGTTCCCACTCGTCCGCGGCCACTTTACACAAATAATTGAGCGCAGCTTTGGAGGCACCGAAACCGCCCCAATAGGCTTGCGGTTTTTCGCCGTGGCTTTCGCCGACAAAAATCACAGAAGCATCTTCGGATTGCTTCAACAATGGGAACAGCGCACGGGTCAAACCCATAGGCGCAACGGTGTTGATACGGTATTGGTTGACCCATTCCGATACGGTTTGAAAATCCAATGGCGACAAGGCATAGAAATAGCTGGCACAATGTACCACGCCATCCAATTTTCCGCCGGTCGCTTCATCAATAGTCTCCGCAAATTGCTTAAACTCTTTCTCCTCCGCGCTCATCAAATCAAAGCAGATGGCAAACGGCTCAGGGCTGCCCGCAGCCACAATGGCATCATATACTTTTTCCAAACGCTTTTGATGACGCGCCACCAAAATGACAGTCGCTCCGGCAGCCGCATAGGCTTTGGCAACCTGCTCGCCCAAGCCTTGGGATGCGCCGGTAATCAAGATGGTTTTGTTCGCTAATGTCGTCATGACTTTTCCTTGAACTTTATGGTTTTGGATATTGTATCGGCTTGGTAAGTTTTGTAAAGTCAAAAAGGCCGTCTGAACATTCAGACGGCCTCAGTTTATTCAACCCGCAAATCCAGCATAAGTTTTTCAGCCGCAGCAAAGCCCGACTGAACCGCAGCTTCCAATGTTGCCGGATAACGCGGATGGAGATAGTCGCCGGCTGGATAAATACGGCGATGATGCAACCATGAGAAATCAGGTTGTACAAAATCAACCGTTGCCGCCGTAGTCGCGCGTTTTTCAGTAATAATGCGTACGGCTTCAGGCGTACCCAAATCCGGACAAATCCGCTTAATGTCCGCATGAATTTTCTCGGCTAAATCTTTATCCTTCCGTGCCTCGGTGTAATCGGAAACGCTGATGACGACCGCGACTTCATTATCCGGCAAACCCAACGCCCCCCGATGTAACACCCATTGCGCCGCACCATCAAAAAATCCCGTTAAAGGCTCAGGTAGTTTGACTGCTTGTGCATAACGCAAATAAACCGTAGTAATCGCATGGTAATGCAACGATTGATAGGCCGTCTGAATATAGTCAGGCGTATCTTCAGGCAGAAGTGCGTCAACATGATATGGTGCAATAGCCAAAACAACCGCATCAAATACTTCGCCATTGATTTCAACTCGGCCATCGATATGATGGTTTAAATGGGAAATACGAGTTTCAAGATGTATTTCTGCACCATGCTTGTGCAGAAAATCCAAAGCCGGTTCGGCTACGATCCGCCCTAAATCCTGCTTAGGCAAAAGATAATCGCTGTTCGCCTTTTCAGACCACACGCCATCATTCAATACATTACATAAAATGCGCAACGATGCCTGTTCTAACGGCGTATTTAAAGCACCCCAAACCAAAGGTTGCCAAAATTGCCCAAGCAGGCTGCGCGGAACATTTCGTGTTCTCAACCACTTTGCAACCGTCAAATCGGTTTTATGATGATCAGCCCAACGTTGCAATGCCGACATATCCGACAGCAATTTGATTTTCAATGAAAAAGAAAGATTTTTAGCACGCAGGATACCGACAAGCAAATGCCAAGGCGCAGGCAGAGAGGCCGTCTGAAACTGCAATCCCTCATGAATGTACCATCGCAAAGGCTGGCGTAAAAAGGCTGATTCAGGTTGAACGCCGATATGTTGCATCAAAGTTTGAACACCATGATACGCACCCAACAAGATATGCTGCCCATTATCCAAAAAGCTGAATCCACCATCTTTCCCAGCTATGCTACGCGCCCTACCGCCAGCCTGTCTCCCAGCCTCAAACAAAGAAATATCGGCTCGATGAATCAGGGAAACCGCCGCAGACAAACCTGCCCAACCGGCACCAATTACAGCAATTTTTGGACGCTTAGTCTTCATGGTTTAAATCCAAACAGCCAAGTTTTCAAAGCAATACGTTTTTTACGGGGAGAAGGAATCGCAATTTTATAAGTCAACACATTTTGCGCACCATCACGGTCAATTTCATTCAACAACGCATAATAAATAGCCGCCATAATCAGGCCGACTTTTTGTGATTTCTTATCCTCAGCCGGCAAAAGCAACATCGCTTCACGATAAGTTTCACGCGCCCTATTCACTTGAAACTGCATCAATTGTGCAAAATTTTCTGTCGGTTTGCACTGCATAATTACGTTGGCAGGTACGTCAAACTTCTGCATTTCCTCTATCGGCAGATAAATTCTTCCTTGTCGCGCATCTTCGCCCACATCACGAATAATGTTCGTCAACTGCAAAGCCAAGCCCATTTTGTCCGCATATTCCAAAGTTTTCAGATTGGAAAAACCTAAAATCCGCGCAATAAGACGCCCCACAACTCCGGCAACACGGTGACAATACAGCTTTAATTCATCAAAACTACCATAACGAGCCTGCTCCAAATCCATCTGCATGCCATCAATCAAGGCCTCAAATTCATTCTTCGGCAAGTCAAAATTTTCCCGAATATCTTTTAAAGCCTGATGAACGGGATGCTCAGGCATCTCATTATTAAACACTTTCTCCAAATCACTGCGCCACCAGTTCAACGTTATCTGAGCTACATTTGGATCGGTACAGCTATCAACTACATCGTCTAGTTCGCGACAAAAAGCGTATAAAACAGTGATCGCATTCCGTTTTTCTACCGATAAAAAACGAAAGCCGGATAAAAAACTGGAATGGCTTTCGGCAACCTTTTGATGACAATAATCCAAAGCAAGCACTGTGTATCCTAAAAATATCGTTATAAATAATTAGCAGGGATTTTATCTGTATTTAAAAAAGTACGCCAATATCAAAAATTCATCTTACAACAAGGCCGTCTGAAAGCTAATCTTAAGTATCTTTCAGACGGCCTAATATCTTACGTCGCCAAGATCGAAACCAGCAGCATCACCACCAGCAGCTGTATCAAGGAGTAGCCCCTCTGCACAGTTGCCCTATCCCATTTTCTGTCAAATGCCTTTAAGTACATATCTTTCTTCCCTTTATCTTCTA